>JAYTNW010000359.1:0-2823 GCA_043748115.1 Bacteroidota bacterium
TCCTGGCTTTGGGATTTTGGTGATGGAGATACCTCTACACTTCAAAACCCTCAACATGTTTTTTCCGGCAATGGAAATTTTAATGTAACATTAACGGTATCTGCTGGAAACAACTGTACCGCCTCCATTTCTAATACCATTGCAATAACTGCAAGCCCTGTTGCGCAGTTCACAGCTCCACCGGTTTGTAATGGCAGCACCACTGTTTTTACAGACCAGAGCACAGCACCCTCCGGGTCAACAATTACCAATTGGTATTATTCTTATGGCGACACCAACGGTTCATCACTTCAAAATCCTCAATACACCTACGGAGCCTTTGGAAGTTACACTGCCACGTTGGAAGTAATCTCCAGTGACGGATGTATGGACAGTGTAACCCAGGTGGTAACGGTTAACGAAATTCCAGTAGCCAATTTTATTATCCAAACGCTTCGTTGCGTGGGGGCTGAAATATTTTTTATAGATCAAAGTACCCTAATGAATGGTGCCATTACCAATTGGCAATGGAGCTTTAGTGATGGTGACAGCAGTTCATTGCAGGATCCTTACCACACGTTTCAAAATACGGGTAATGCCGCAGCAACATTAACGGTAACCAGCTTTGCAGGCTGTACCAACACGGCCTTTAGTCCTTTTACCGTTTTACCTGCACCTCAATTCGATTTTAGCTACACTGCCACCTGCTTAGGTGATAGTTCACAATTTAGCTACACCCCAATAAGCGGTGGTGCTTCCAACTTTGCATGGACGTGGTCCTTTGGTGATGGCAGTTTCGGTTTTGTGCCTAACCCCAAACATAAATATAATGCAGCAGGCATTTATCAGGTGTTATTAACGGTAACCGATTCTTCAGGTTGCTCTGCGATTAATGAAGACACCATTACCATAAATGGCAAGCCTAACGCTGCCTTTATTACCAATGGAATTTGCCAAAATGCACCTGTTACATTTGTAAATCAAACTACGGCTTTGGGCGCAGTTATTACAGGTTGGAACTGGGATTTTGGCGATGCACAATTTTCTTCAGACAGTGCAGCACAACATGTGTACACAAATGCAGGCACCTTTACCGCTCAATTAATTGTGGAGGCGCAAGGCGGATGTAACGACACCGCTAAAACGGTGGTTAATATAAAACCGGTTCCCAACGCGAACTTTACCATTTCTCAAATTACAGGATCACCTACTACACCCGTAAATTTTATAAACAGTTCAAATGGTGCTACCCAATACCTGTGGCAGTTTGGCGATGGTTTGCCTACTGCCATTACACAGGATGCCTCCTACACCTATTCAGACACCGGAACTTATGCAGTAACCTTATTAGCAACCAGTCTTTACGGCTGTGTTGACACTGCCGTTAGGCTTTTTGATGTCATTGATCCTTACATTGACCTTATCATGCAGGGCTTATCTTACACCATCAGCAATGACCAATATCTACAGCTTAGTGCTAACATTGCTAATGCAGGAAACTTTAATGCAGCCTCGTATGATTTAGAAGTAACTATTGAAGGAGCAACAAAAATTATAGAGACAGGAAATACGATCATTCCATTACAAGAAGAAAAAACGTATTTGTTAAATGCGCGTTTTAAAGTTGCTGATAAAAATTTGCCGGCTTTTGCTTGTGTTAAAATACTAAACGTAAACAAAGGTGCTGATGGTAAAACCAACAACAATGAAAAATGCATTTCCATAAACGATAATTTAAGCTTAGCCTCTGTAAGTCCTAATCCTGTAAACGACTTCCTTAACATAGCCTATTCGCTTCCGGATGATGGCGAAGTAAACATAAGCATTGTGGATTCGCGTGGCAGAATGATTAAAGAATTACTTTCGTCAACTGAAACTGCAGGTGCAATTTCCCACACATTTAGTGTAAAATCGTTAAGTGCCGGTGTGTATTATTTGCAGATAAAATCCAAAGACACAATAAAGCACCAAAAATTCTTTAAGCAATAAAATTTGAAAACTGCGTATGCCAATACCTTTTAACAAACCGTATTTAACAGGAAATGAAATTAAATATATCCAAGAAGTTTTTCAATCAGGAAAAATATCGGGCGATGGAAATTTTACCAAACGCTGCCATAGTTGGATGCAACAAAAATACGGCTTCAAAAAATCATTACTTACAACCTCCTGCACAGATGCACTTGAGGCTGCCGCAATCTTGATTGACCTAAAGCCGGGTGATGAAGTAATTGCACCTTCTTACACTTTTGTTTCCACTGTTAACGCTTTTGTTTTACGTGGAGCCAAAATAATATTTGCCGACAGCGAACTGCAAACAGCAAACATTGACTGCACTAAAATTGAAGCACTCATAACTCCGCGAACCAAGGCCATTGTACCTGTTCACTATGCCGGAGTTGCATGTGACATGGATGCCATAAACGCAATCGCTAAAAAGCACAACCTTTTTGTGATAGAGGATGCAGCACAAGCCATAGATGCGTATTACAAAAACCAACCTTTGGGAAGCCTTGGTCATTTATCAGCCTTTTCTTTCCACGATACCAAAAACATCATCAGTGGTGAAGGCGGAATGCTGTGCATAAACGACATACAGTTTGAAAAAAGAGCAGAGATCATTCGTGAAAAGGGCACCAACAGGTCTGCGTTTTTTAGAGGAGAAGTAGATAAATATGGATGGGTAGATGTAGGATCATCCTTCCTCCCATCAGAAATTATTGCTGCTGTTTTGCTTTCGCAATTAGAGGCTATGGAACAGATCCAGGCGAGAAGAATACATACCTGGGAAAAATACCAAACACATTTAAAGCCCTTAGAGGATGCCGGCAAATTAGCACTGCC
>JAYTNW010000360.1:0-4193 GCA_043748115.1 Bacteroidota bacterium
TCATGAACCGCATTGGTGACCTAGGCTTTCTCCTGGGCTTGTTCTTGATGTACACCACCTTCTCAACCCTCGAATACACTGAAGTATTTGATGCCGCAAAAAACTACCCCACCGGTGATGTAACCATTACCATGATTACGCTCCTTTTATTCATTGGAGCCATGGGTAAAAGCGCACAGATACCCTTATATACGTGGCTGCCAGATGCAATGGCTGGACCCACCCCAGTATCAGCACTTATCCATGCCGCTACCATGGTAACAGCAGGCATTTACATGATCATTCGTTCCAATATTTTGTTTACACTGGCTCCTTACACCGGAGAAATTGTAGCCATTGTAGGGTTGTTAACAGCAGTGATGGCCGCAACCATTGGCTTGAAGCAGAATGATATTAAAAAAGTACTGGCCTATTCAACCGTAAGTCAATTGGGATACATGTTTGTTGCATTGGGTGTGGGGGCTTATAGCACGGGTTTATTCCATGTGGTAACACATGCATTTTTTAAAGCATTGTTATTTTTATGCGCTGGAAATGTAATACATGCTATGAGCGGAGAGCAGGATATTAGAAGAATGGGTGGTCTGAAAAAATATTTACCTATAACACATTTTACTTTTTTAATTGGAGTCCTCGCCATAAGTGGTGTTCCGTTTTTTTCCGGTTTCTTTTCCAAAGATGAGATACTTGCTGTTACATGGACCTATTCGCCAGTTATGTTTATAATCTTGGCAGTTACGTCTGTTCTTACCGCTGTTTATATGTTCCGTTTGTATTGGCTTACTTTTTACGGCAACTTCCGCGGTACGCATCATCAAAAGGAGCATTTACACGAATCGCCTTCTACCATGACTTTTCCGCTCATCGTACTTGCCATTCTTGCCGCCATTAGCGGGTTTGTTGGAATGCCCGAGTGGATGAATGAAATGCTCGGAACCCATCACGCCTTCGCTTCCTACCTTCACCCTGTTATTTATGCTCCGCAAGAATTTATCCTTTCACACACTTTTGAGTTCTCAGTTTTCGGAGGTACCATTTTGGTGTTAGCACTTATCGTTTATCTTACCCGTAAAATGTATGTAACTGATCACGTGGTTCCGAAAGAAGATGGCGAGTTGCAATCTTTTGAAAAGGTGGTTGCCAACAAATATTATATTGATGAGCTGTATGACCTATATATCCGCAGACCGCTTGACTTTATTTCAACTTTTTTCTATAAGGTGGTTGATGTTGGAGTAATTGATACCCTCGTTAATGGTTTTCCCCGGTTAACCAATTCAGCGGCCTCTGCCTTGCGATTGTTGCAAACCGGTGGATTGGGATTTTATCTGGTAGCTATGGTCCTTGGAATAATTGCAGTGTTCGTATTTAAAATGGTGATATAAAATGATAAGCAACCTTCTACTCGTTTTGCTTTTTCCATTGTTGGGTGTTGTTTTATCACCACTGTCGTCCACACGCAAAGTTGGCGTGATAGCATTTGTTTTCTCATTAATTACATTGGCCAGCACCCTCATTACCCTGGAAAATTTTAACCCGGTGGGAGGAATGCAGTTTATCATTGACTATGCTTGGCTGCCGCAATTAGGCATTAGTTTTAAATTAGGAGTGGATGGGATTAGCATATTGTTGGTGTTGCTCACCAATGTTTTAGTACCTCTTATTCTTCTCTCTTCTTTTGGTCGAAAGATAGAAAACGCTAAAGCATTTTACGGCCTTATCCTACTCATGCAATTTGCCCTTATTGGAGTGTTTACTTCCTTAGATGGTTTTCTCTTCTACATTTTTTGGGAGCTTGCACTTATACCCATTTATTTCATTTGCTTGTTATGGGGTGGCAAGGATAGGATACGCATTACACTCAAGTTTTTTATATACACCCTTTCCGGAAGTTTGTTAATGTTGGTAGGCCTGGTGTATCTTTATCTTCAAACACCCGGAACACACACATTTGATTTACAAGCACTGTACGATCTTCAATTATCCTCTTCACAGCAAACGTTTGTTTTCTGGATGATATTTTTAGCATTTGCTATTAAAATACCCATTTTTCCATTGCACAGCTGGCAACCTGATACTTATACCGATGCTCCCACACAGGGTACCATGCTTTTATCCGGTATCATGCTTAAAATGGGTATTTACGGAGTAATGCGTTGGTTAATTCCTGTTGTACCTGCAGCAGTCGTTGAAAATTCGTTGCTTGTTTTGAGTTTATGTGTAATCGGTATTGTGTATGCTTCGTGTATTGCAATAGTGCAAAAAGATTACAAGCGCTTAATCGCTTATTCTTCTATTGCTCACGTGGGATTAATAACGGCAGGTGTGTTTACCTTAACTCAGGAAGGAATGGAAGGTGCCGTTTTCCAAATGCTTAGTCATGGGATTAACGCAGTAGGCTTGTTCTTTGTTGCCGAAATTATTACCTCCCGATTAAAAACGCGTAACTTGGACGAATTAGGAGGTATTGCCAATAACCACCGCACCTTCACTATTTTATTTCTCATTATCATGCTTGGTGCTGTGGCGCTTCCGCTAACCAACGGATTTGTGGGTGAGTTCTTGTTGCTCGCAGGGCTTTACAAAATTCATCCCTATATGTCGCTCTTCGCAGGGTTATCCGTTGTCTTGGGAGCTGTTTACATGCTAAGAAGCTACCAAAAAATAATGTTGGGTAGCCGCCACGTAAGCGAAAATGAATTTGAACCGTTGACCGTATCAGAAAAAACAGTTTTAGTGACCATTGCAGCTATTATTATTATTACGTGTGTTTACCCAAAAATGCTAATGGATGTGGCTGCGCCTAGCGTTACACAATTAATAAATATTATAAATGCAGGTTAACTGCCTTACATTTAAAATCTAAATAAAGTTGAACACCATCATTGCACTCTCAGTTGTTGGCATAGCAGCCATGATGTCGGAGGTTTTTAAGTTTAAAAAACTCCTATATTCTTTAGTGATACTGGGATTGCTGGTAGCTTTAGGCTTGGCAATAAATGACTGGGGGCAATTTGGAAGTTATTTCCATAACATGGTGCTGGTAGATAATTACGCTATTAGCTTTTCTTGCGTAATGATGGTAATTTGCTTGTTGTGGTTTTTCATGTCACGCAATTATTTCAATAGCGAAACCAGCGCGGCCGAACATTATGCACTCATCATCTTTGCTTTAACAGGTGCTGTAATCATGACCATGTTTGCCGATTTGTCTATGCTCTTCATCGGACTTGAAATATTGTCTATAGCACTTTACATTTTAGCTGGTAGCGACAAGTCGAATACACGCAGTAATGAAGCAGCTCTAAAGTATTTTATTATGGGTTCGTTTGCTACAGGCTTCCTTCTGTTTGGCATTGCGCTCATTTATGGTGCTGCAGGTTCTTTTAATCTTAGGTTAATTGCTCAATATGTACAGCAAAATGCTGGCTCGCTTCCATTGTTTTTTAATGCCGGATTATTGTTGATGCTAATTGGTTTATCGTTTAAAGTAGCAGCAGCTCCATTTCATTTTTGGGCACCTGATGTATATGATGGCGCTCCCACAGTGGTAACGGCATTTATGGCTACCGTTGTTAAAACTGCTGCCTTTGCTGCATTTTATCGTTTGTTTGCTACATGCTTCTCGGCAGTTTATGAGTTTTGGGTTCCTGTTATTGCCATACTTTCTGCTATCAGTATGTTGGCCGGAAATATTTCTGCTGTTTATCAAACCAGCCTTAAGCGTATGCTTGCTTTTTCAAGTATTGCACATGCAGGTTACATGCTTATGGCTCTTGCTTCAGTAAGCATTGCTTCAAAAAATGCGCTTCTCTTTTATGCAATCGCGTATGCACTAAGCAGCATTGGAGTGTTTGCTTTACTTAACAGTGTTTACAGGGTTACAGGCCGTGAAGGCATTAAAGCGGTGAAAGGTTTGGCTAAAACAAATCCGTTTGCTGCTATTATGGTAACCATTTGTATGTTGAGCATGGCAGGTATTCCTCCTGTTGCAGGTTTTTTTGGGAAATACTACATGTTTGTTGCCGCACTTAACAGTAACCTCACCTGGCTTGTTCTTATTGCTGTGCTAAGTTCACTTATTGGCGTGTACTATTATTTTAAAGTAATCATTGCTATGTTCCAAGAACCTGAGTTGGAAAACACAGCTTATTATGAGAAGCCTACTGATCTTGCAGTGCTTTACATTGCCG
>JAYTNW010000361.1:0-5458 GCA_043748115.1 Bacteroidota bacterium
CTTGCGGAAGGATATTTTTAAGGAGGTTGAGTGGCTTTTTAGGAAGAATAAATGATGCACTATCTTTTGACTTGATGTCGGTTCTGCGATAGCGCACCAAACGATGTGCATCTGTGGCAACAAACGTAGTACTGTCACTGGCCAGTTGGCAAAACACGCCTGACATTACCGGGCGCAAATCGTCATTACCAGTAGCAAAAATGGTTTTGTTTACAGCAGCTTGCAAAACAGACGAGGGCAACTCAATGCTGTTCTTTTTATCAGCCGTAGGAATTCTCGGAAAATCTTCCCCATTCTGCCCATTAAGTTTATACTTACCGTAATCACTGCTGATCTCTATCAGGTTGTTTTTTTCGTTGATATTAAATGAAAGAGGCTGCTCATTAAACGTTTTAAGGGTTTCCAATAAAATGCGCCCGGGAACTGCAATCACTCCTTTGTCCTTCGACTCTACTTTAAGGCGGGTCATAATAGTTGTTTCCAAGTCAGATGCAGATATGGTTAACTCGCTGCCATTGAGGTCGAACAAAAAGTTCTCTAAAATGGGAAGCGGTGAGTTGGTGGTGAGCACACCGCTGATGGACTGCAATTGCTTTTGTAAGTTAGAACTGGAAACAATTAATTTCATATAGGTTGTATAAATGCGTTATTTCAAATTAAGGATGGCAAATATAGAAGGTTAAGAGCAAATGCCATTTTAAAGTTTTCAATTTTTATTAGCCTCAAAAGGCTGTTTAATCATCATGGCCTTTGCCGTTGATTACCTTTCCGGTACGCCACATTTTATCTTCTTCTTCCTGCGCTTTTCTCATCTCCTCGCTAACGGTAATTTTTTCTATCCCTTTAAGATCGGGCATGCCAGCATTGGTCCATGCGGTAAACCAAAAACTCCCCACGGCAATAATGGCACTGCGCATCCTGCGTTCCACCATTCCATTAAGCGAATCGTTGTAAGCACGCGTGTAATCCTGTGAATAAACGCGCATCATTGTATTGCCACGTTGTTCAAAGGCATACTTGGTGTCATTGTTATAAGCCGCATTAAGAGCTGCTTCCATCCGCAGCACACTGTCTTTGGCATTGTAACTATCTCGTATAATTTTCCAGATGTAATCCATAGGCTTATCAATGAACTTGGCTTTACCTAAAAAATAATCATACTCATCTGCATATAATTCCGGTATGCGCGACTCCCAAAAACCATGTATGCCCACTTGATTGGTTAGCTGTCCATTGTAATTTTCGGTGCAGTGCAAAGGCACGTGTGCATCGCCAATGTAATGTCCTATATCGGCAGAGTAGTGCAGTATTTGCTCATAATTTTTTTCGCGGAAAGCCTTGGTAAGCCGATTTAACATAATGCTAATGTGCCACGGAACAATGCCATAAGCATTAAGGGTGTCTTCTGAATATTTTTGAACGGCATCACTCCAAAAACGCGGTACACTATCAAAAGGATGTGCGCCATAATGATCAATGTCTATATAATGCCGAGCAGCTTCTTCTTTAACAGCATACCTCCTTTTATCAGGATCAACGGCATGTTCTTCCACAAAATCAATGTTGGCTTTGTAAAATCCCATCAGGTCTTCCGGCAAGGTAAACACCGCCATTTTATTTATGCGTTTATGGCCAAAAAAGCCCCATGCAAAAACTACTCCTGCCGTTGTTAAGGCTATTATAGTGATTAGGAAAATTATCTTGCTTAATTTCATACGGGCTAAGATAAAGGAAAATACAAAATAACGGTTAGCAGATGATCCCGAAACTTCCTTTCAATAGCTGCCGCCCGTTTTTCTTTTATTCAGTTCTGAGGAGGGGTCATCCATTGCCGGCAGTTGTGACGGGGCTTGCGTCACAGCCGAGGTATCGGTTAAAGATTGAATAAAAAGCACCAGTTGCTGCTGTTCCTTAGGGGTAAGATTTAGTTTTTCCGCAGGTAAGGTTTGTTCAGGAATGCTCACTCCTATTCCCGCACCACCGCCTTTGTTGTAAAAGTCAACCACTTCTTCAAGGGTGTTAAAAACCCCGTTGTGCATGTAAGGGGCTGTAACACCAGCGTTGCGAACGGTAGTTGTTTTAAAGGCATAACGTAAGGCCGGTGTTTTAAAAACCGAATACCTTCCCTCGTCAGCATCTAAATGATAAGGAGGCTTGTGGGTTGATGGAACACCAATGATATCAAACTCACTTTCGTCATACAAAGGGGGCATGGTGCCATTGAACAATCCCGTGAAATGACAATGGCCGCACTTGGCCTTTCCCATAAACAAGTTATATCCTGCCACCTCATCATCAGTTAAAGCATTTTGCTCGCCTCGTATGCTTTTATCAAAACGGGAGTTAAGAGACAACAAGGTGCGTTGAAATTCAGCAAGCGCAGTTAAAATGCCATGTTCAGCAATAGAAGAGTCTTTTGAATTTTTGAAGGCGTCTTTGAACATCTTCCGGTAGTCAGCGGATTGGCGAAGTTTGGATGCTACTTCTTCAAAATCGCCATGCATTTCTCTTTCGTTTTGTACCACATCTCTGGCCTGATCTTCCAGCACCAAAGCCCTTGCATCCATAAAGAGATTTTTTTGCAGGGCAGCATTTAGCAATGTAGGTGTGTTGCGCGGTAGCGTATCGCCCATTAGCAGTCCAGCCGCCTTTGTTTTACCATCAGTAAATGCCAGTTCGGGTTTGTGACATGAGGCGCATGATACTGCATTGTTTTTTGAAAGTAACGGATCGAAAAAAAGCGTTTGCCCAAGCTTAATCAGTGAGGTATTGGAATTTGCTTTTTGCAGTTTGGTAAAATAATGTGTGTTGTAAGCATCGGTTTCAAACAAACTGGAAGTGCTTAGGTTTAATGCCTGTATGCGCTGTGGATTGGCTTTTACAACAGTAGAACGAAGGGCTATAAGTTCTTTGTTAAGCGGGAATATGTGCAACCTATAAAAATCAAAGAAATTAAAATGTGCTGACTTTTTATTGGCTGAGAGATAAGCGCAAGCAAGGTCAATTTTTTTATAAAATGAAACAAAGGCTTCAGGTGCGTTGACGCCATAAACGTGCGTTAAAATAGTTTTCATTTCCCGCAACGATGCTTCCGTTTCTGGAATGCCTGTTTTTGTGAACTGGCAGTCAAAATTGTTAACCCCTAAGGCATAAAGCTTTACCAATCGCATTTGCAAAACATCAAACAACTGGTATTCATAAGGCCCGAGGGTTTTAAAGGAATACGACAAAGAGTTGCTTAATTTAATTAGCAGCTTTAGTTCATTAATCAATAGCGAATGGTCCAACGAGTCTTCAAACAGGATTTGCTCAATCACCTGCAATCCATGTGGTGGCCGTTCATACTTGGAGTCCTTTTCTTCTTCTATCTCCGGCAATGCTGGACCGTTTATATCGCGTTCGCTATAGGCGAAATAATAACCGGTAAAAAACTCTATCTTTTTATATTGCAAGCGGCATTGCAAAAACTGTTGAACCAGTTTATTTTTACTAATTCTTTTGTTTTCGGCTAGTTTTAAAAAGTCAATGAGCTTACTTTTAAATACATCCGTTTGTCCCGATAAATAGCTTTCGAGATTTTGTTTGCTGTAACTAAGCTTTGGCGAATTTAAAAAAGAGGCATGGAGCAATATCACTCCAACGGAAATGCAAAAAAGAATTATTGACCTTTGTTTTTTTATCATGTACGCCTACTGTAACAGAGTAAACAAAAATCAGCAAAACAATTTTAACAACCGTGAGGTATTATTGCTTTTTTTGAAGAAGAAATAAACAATGCCTATCCCAAATTACTGCTATATCCTGAAGGTGGGATTACAAGCATTTGCCCCGGATAAATTTTATCAGGATGGGTGAGCATAGGCTTGTTGGCCTCAAAAATGATGGGATACTTCATCATGTCTCCGTAAAAATGCTTGGCTATTTTTGAGAGGGAGTCTCCTTTAATTACCGTGTAATATGTTTTCTCTGGTTCAACAGGGGTTTCTTCCAGGTTAACATCTAGCTTTTCACCCACAAATAAGGCATCATCATCAACAGCGGAAATACCTTCTACATTACCTGCCGTAGCCACAATCCTGATTTTGTCGAAAACAGTAGGTACGTTACCAGTGAGTTTAACAGTTTCATCGTCCACATTTACCTGCATTTGAGAGGTGCTAAGTTGAAAGGAGTTTAAATGATCCATGATCTTTTGTGCCTTTTCAATTGGAGAGTCGCCCATGCCAAATAGTTTTGAGCCAGCGGTTTTAATAAATGATAAGAGTCCCATAAAAATTTAGTTTAAAAATTAAGTGTGTAAATGTATTTAAAAATAATTTTCAACGCACTGTTTGGTTGTTATTATTTTATGCATTTTTGTTAGAAATAAATTTTTAATCAAATGAAAAGATCACTTGTACTTTCTATTGCTTTGCTTGTAACTACCACTTTTGCCTGCAAGAACAAACAAAACACAACAACCACCGAACCCGCTGTTGTTGCTGCACCTGCTGCATCTGCCACCGAGGCACAAGCCGTTGCCAATGAAATTAAAGTTCCTGCATTTGCTGACGCAGAAGTAACTAAGTTTTGTGGCACCTTTAAGGATTTAATGAATGAGTATGCGTCATTAAAGGGAACTGGTGACCAAGCTAAAGAAGCAGCGCTTGAAACTAAATTTAACCAATGGGCAGAGCAAGGTGCAACGCTTGCCGGAAAAATTAAACCTGAAGAAATGCAGTCCTTCAACGATTTTATTATGAGCGCTCAAAAGCAGTTCATGGAAATGAAAACAGCAGCATCTCATTAATTTTCTTTACCTGAAGTTAACATCACTAACGTTTTCTACGGGTAGTTTACAACTGTTTCCTTCACACAGATAAATGTAGGATTTATCTAAGACAAAACGCTGCTCAAAAATGGGCAATGTGCTGCGGCTTTCTGCACCAGCCAAAATCGTATTGGGGCGATAGTTTTGTCCTATAAGTTCCTTGTTTTGCAAAGTGTTTTTACCAGTGAGCACTACTTCGAAAAAGGGAAAGGTTTTGTTTGATAGCAAGATTAACCAGTTGGAATATGCAGAACCGTAAGCGGCCATGCTACCCGTAACATGGTTGAGCATGGCGTCAGCATGTTTTGCATATTCACCTTTGCCCGTAAGCTTCGCCAGCAGGAAAAGCGCATTGCCAAATGTGGAATTCGAGGATGGAATAACGTTGTCCTGTACTTCTGTTTGTCTGACAACTAGTTCTTCCCCGTTTCTTGAGGTGAAGTAAAAGAGTGGACTGTTGGCATTTGAAAAATTTTTAAATACCTGATCCACCAACTGCTCTGCTTCGGTTAACCATTGCTCTTGAAAGGTGCACTGGTACAGATCCATAAAAGCCATGGCGAGATGACTGTAATCTTCTAAAAAACCGGGGATGGTAGCTCTACCGTTTTTGTAACAATGGAGCAATTGCCCATCCTCACCAAAGAG
>JAYTNW010000362.1:0-4993 GCA_043748115.1 Bacteroidota bacterium
TATGGTGGCATGTCCCGGGTGTGAGGTTTCGCAATAGGTAACATCAAATACGGTGCTGTCTAAAATGGAGGAAACCGTAGTTCGAACATTTTTTTTAAATCCATGCCCTGCTTTTGGATTTAAAATAACTAAAATTTTCTTTTTATCCATTCGCTATTTGCCAGTAAGCTTGTTATGAATCATAGCTGAATTAAAGTCTGAAACAATAACCTTAAGCAACGATACTGCTGAGTCACGCTGAAGGATGGATTGAGCATTTGAAAAGGAAACAACACCAGGACGAACCTGATAGGATCTTATTTTTTCGAGATCATAAGTGGTTACAGATTGTGGAGTGATGATTTGATAAATACCTTCAAGATAACTGAGAGACCATGGTGTGGCACTGCTGTCAAAAATGCTGTTGCCAAAAAATTTAAATTTATCGGGATAGTTTATGTAATCAAGCACACTGGGAACAATATCTGTTTGTTGCGTGGTTTTACTAAACAATCCGCTAAGCGAATCGGAGGGAGAAAAGTAAATGATGGGAATGCTGTAAATGCCAGTGCGAGTTTGGTACTTGGTGCTAACGGAGGGTCCTGTGTGATCTGCTGTGATAACAAATAGAGCATTTTTATACCATGGCTGTGTTGAAGCACATTCAAAAAATTTCTTTAACGAAAAATCTGCATACCTTACCGCCTTATGAATGGGTTGACTTCCTTCTTCAAAATCATGTTCGATAGCACTGGGTATTTTGTAAGGATGGTGGGAGGTGAGTGAAAAAAAAGTGGTAGAGAAAGGCTCCTTCATGGTGCTCATTTTAGAACAGAAAAACTCAAAAAAAGGCTGGTCATAAATGCCCCATGTTCCATCATAATCGGATGCAACCGGATATTCGTTTCTGCCGATGTATTTATCGTAACCCGCCATTCGCGAAAAATTTTCGAAACCCATGGTTCCATTGTTTCCACCATGAAAGAAGGCTGAGGAATAACCGTATTTTTTCAGAAGCAATGGAAGACTGTTGATCTGGTTGCCACCATACACAGAATTAATGTATGCACCATTCATTAGTGAGGGTAGCCCGGCAATAACAGCCGGAACACCTTCAATGGATTTTTTCCCATTTGCAAATGCGTCAGTACAAACGAGACTTTTTTTCATTAGCGAGTCCAAAAATGGGGTGTAGCCTTCTCCTTTATTGAAGTACCCAATGTATTCCTTTCCGAAACTTTCAAGGATAATAAAAACAATGTTTTTTTTGGTAAAGGGCTGTGCCGGATTTACGTAGTTGTGAACGGGATCAAAATAAGTATTTGCGTTAATGCCTTTTGGTAATGACAATTCTTCAAGTTCTTCTTTGCCTAACGTTTTAATTATCGTAAAAGTGGTGTTTAAAACCACACCTACATTTTGAGTAGAGGTGTATCGCGCAGCACCAAGAATGTTTAATGGCTTAAATTGAATGCCTCCACGAACACAAATAATAATAATCACAATAGAGAAGATAGGCACCAGCCAATGATAAAGTGCTTTTACAGGTTTAGGGTTGAAATGTGCAAATCTCGAAACAATTTTTTTATAACAAATAATGTTTAGCCATATAAATACAACGAAAAGAAGCGCTACCCACCAATAATCTCTTATAATAGAAGGCATCATGTTTTTGAAATCATCGCCCATGGCAGCAACACTAAAAAAATCAGCTGTGGTGCGTTTTTGCGTGAAATGGAAGTAGGCAATGTCAACAAAGTTGAGAAGAAAAAAAGGAACATTGCTAATGATGAATACGCACTTTAAGATTTGTTGATACCGTTTGGTGTAAAATTGCTCAACAGGTAAAACAAATAGAAGCAGGAAAAGCGAATTGGTGGCGGCAATGGCAGCAAGGTCAAAACGTAAGCCATAAACGAAAACGGATAGCAGATCCGATCTTTTATCAAAGGAAAAGTTGGTGCTGTTGTTGACATAAAAAAGTAAGCGCAAAACAAAATAGCTTACAAAAAGAAATAGAAGAAGCCGTGCCAGCGCTTTTAGTCGTTCAGTCATTGATTGGCAAAAATAACTAAATGGTGTTTATTGTAAGGGTTAAATAGGTATTGAAAAAAAAAGCTGCCATGTAATGACAGCTTTTTTTTGTTTCAAAAAAATTAATTATTTCAATATAGTGATTTTTTTAGTCACTAAAACTTTTTCACCCATTAACTGTAAAGTGTAAACACCGTTTGCAAGGTTACTGGTAGAAATTTGTCCATTATAGGTTAATTGATTTACTACCTCTTTTGTGTAAACCAGTTTACCCATATTGTCAGTTAACCGAATGGTGATGTTTGGCGAGGTGCCTTTCCAGCCGATGGATAATTTATCTTTTGCTGGGTTAGGATATGCAAACCAGTTTGATAAAGCACTGTTTTCGGTGATACCTACAGGCTCAGCATCCCATACTTCAAAGTCGTCCATTGCAGCTTCTACTAAACTTCCCATTGCTGCATCTTCGGCTACAAATTTTACCGTTACCGTTGCATTTGGCGTAACATAATCAGATACCTTAAAAGCAAATCGCCTCCATCCGTGGTCAGGTACGTTAGTGTTTTCAACGTTTACATAATTAACCCCATCGTTGCTAATAGATACCTGCCAAAAATCAGTTCCAGGAGTTGCTCCTTGGTCGTTGCTGTACCATCTCCAATAAGTGATAGCGGGGTTTTGATAGGAAGAAAGATCTAAAACAGGAGACACAATAGAAGTTGCACCACCATCAATATCTTGATCGCCAATTCCTGATGAGGTGCTGGCTGCATTACCCGTTACTGCACAAATGTTGTTAGGGGTGCTAGTATGATCGTTAGGTGTTTGTACATACGATAAGATGGAAGCTGTAGGATCCACGATGGAACCAATTGGAGAAGCAATGGTCCATATACCAGTAGTTGCTAAATCGGTTGGCAGACCTAACGTCCATCCTCCTGAGTTACCAGTGTTAAAATAATCACTTTGTAACAAGTTGTAACCAACCAATACATAATAAGGCAAATTAGGATTGGTATCATCAGCACCTTTAGGCAATGTGTTAAAGTGGGTATTACATTGATCGTTTGCATCAAGATAATATTCAACTATAGTTCCGTTTGGCTGTGCTGGAATGGTACCTTGAAACACGCTACCATTAAAATTACAAATGAAAGGTGTCCATGCTCCAGAAGATGTTGTTCTGTAATAGGCATTTACTGCTGTACCTGTGGCTCCTGAAAAGGTGGCTGGGCTGCTTACATTAACGGTAATGTTTTGCTGACCCGGAGAGGCCAAAATTTCAGAGTGGGTAATAACAGGACCCACAGAGAAAACATTGATGCCATGTAATGCAAAAGCAGATGTAATAGCACAATAATTTGGAGTACCGTTGGATAGGTTACCGTCATTGTCATCAACAGTAAGTGTTTCAATTAATATATCATGATACAATTGCCCCTCAGAACCAGAAGGTTCATCAAGCGTAGCTGCAAAAGTTGCTGCATAGAGGCCCTCTCTTTGTTGAAAGTTGCCTAAGTTTAAAGCAGCATCCCACCAAGCACCGGCTATTATCTCACCATCAGCGTGCACTTCGCCAACAATATCTGTAGGATATATCTTTCTGTCAATATCATATCTTCTCACGTAACCGTTAGGATCGTTTGAATAAAATCCTATTCCAAGAACAGGGTCTTGGGTAAGACCGTTTGCCCATGTATCAGCATAACCTTCGCCCAACGCACCATTACCAAAAAAGCCTCCGTAAAAATTATATAATTCGTAATTAATACCGTGACCATATTCATGATAAACAACATCGTTAATGGTAGAGGTTGCGCTACATTGGGTACCGCCATTTGAACCAGCCGCGTAAAAGTTAAGGTTGCCATCGTAAAATGCATTGCATGCACCGGCAACATCAATCTTTGTATTGATAGGGAAGTCCATTACCACCTCTGAGCCTCCGCCAATATTCAGCATGGTGGACACATAATAATCATGGATTTCATTTACTGAATTGTATGCGGATAACTCCCTAATATTAGCACTGCTGAAAGTAATATTGTTTCCTCCGGCACCCGGGGTTAAAGTTGCGTTAAATTGAGGTGTGGTATTGCCTGTAATGATCTTGGTCCAGGTTCCTTCCAAACGGAAGGTAGCCGTTACGGGGCTTGTGTTTGTAAGTCCTAGAAAACCGTTTGCATCAGTTACAAAAGGATTGCCGTTTACAGTTACTGACATGTTTGGAAGAGGTTCAACAGCCGTTGGATTGTAGTTGTGGCTAGGATAAACTGTTCCAGTAACGGTAACATCCGTGTTGGCAAAATAATTAATCCTGTTTTGGCGATACATTACTTGTCCATTGTGAGCATCAACAAGGGTATAATATTTTGAAGGAAAACCTTCCTCATCGGTAGCGTCAACGGTTACTTCATATACCAATCGGTATTCGTTTTTTCCGTCTTTAGGAACTGCAATTATTTTTACCGCTGGCGAAACAGTACTTTGAGTAACTGTTAATGAAATTCCTGATTGTGCTGCTGCACTAGCAGCCTGTGCCGACAAACCAGGTTGTGTATTAAGGTTAATGTCATTATAGGCATTCATCACAAAATGGCCTATCCCTCCATTTTTATCCACTTTTATCAAAATGCGCGACCACAAAATATCTACATTGTTGTAACGCTGGGTATAACTCACATAAAAATATTTTTGGTTAGAAGCGGTGTTTCTAAACACAAAATCATTTAAAGGAAGTCCAAATGATGAAAGCTTATCGGACATAAAAGCCCACGCTGTGGATTGAGGATCGAGAATCATGCCTGATTTTACAGGCTTTCCATAGGCATTGTGAGGCAAACCGGTTTCCTCGTTAAAGGATGCTACCCATCCTGCGTTTTGTTCCGAGAAATTTTTCCAAGCAGGCTGCTGCGACAATTTCGACTGAACATCGGCATTGTTGATACGTTTTGTATCTTGGATAAAGGTTTTAAGATTT
>JAYTNW010000363.1:0-2484 GCA_043748115.1 Bacteroidota bacterium
GCGTTGATGCCGCTGTAGCACTGGCTGGAGTTAAGGTTGCTTGCACAAATACCGCTGAAGCCTGCTGCCACACCGCCACCGCCACCATATCCTAGCAAATGACCCAAATCACCGTTAATGGTGTTGCGGTAATTTTGAAACTGCGAAAGATAGGCGCTTGATGAGGTACCAGTGTAAGGGCTTACCACATCCCAAACAAAAACTTCGCTCAACTCTACCGTGATTCCATCGTTGGTGTATATAATGGCACTTTGGTTAAAAAGTCCGGTTATATAATTTGCTGCGCTGGTAACGCTTCCTTTATCAGTAAAAATGTTATAGTTAACTTCCCAAAACAAACGTATGCAATTTACCACGGAAGAATGGCTGATAGGTTGTGTTAACTCAGCCTGTGAATACGCTGTGTTGTCAGCAAGTGTGCTGCAATCAATGCCAGGCTGCACGTTCAAATCTTTATCGTTGTAAAAAATATGAGTGTTGTTGGCCTCGTTTTTTATTTTTCCAAGAACAAGATTTCCAATAGTTGGTGATGATATTAATCCCATCACCTCATCATTAAAAATACTAATGGCTGCAATGGAGTTGTTATCACCATCCATAATTCCTTGGTAATGTACACCACCAGTGTAGGCAAATGTTTTTCCATTGGTACTGCCTGTAGTCACTGAAAAATCAGGAGTAAAAATGTTGCTACGAACCATTTTTAAAACAATGGACTGGCCATTTTTTACTGGCAATTTCAAATTAAGGAGGTCAGGTTGTGTGGCAACTAACGACTGGGCCAACGCTTTGTCGAACTTTAAAAAGGTGGCATCGTGTACCACATTTTCCAAAGCACTGTTTTGTTGAAGATCATCTTCGGCTAGGGTAAAAACAGATGTTTCGTTAACAGCGGCAGCTCGGCTGTAACTGCTAAATACTTTTTGCGCAACCGGTTTTAAATTTTGTGCATGAGCAAACATAGTTGCAAACAACATCACCACCAGTAAAATTGATTTTTTCATTGACGATAGTTTTAGAATTAGTTAATTTATTTAACAGATACTTCCGGAGTAGAATAGCTTATCGCGGCAGCTTTAAGATAATTGTAGTCAAATATATACTATAAACACTAAAAATCAAGCTTTTTTTGTTTTATGAACCAAAGCTTTCTACTGTTAATAATAACAACTATTTTTGATGCTTATCTACACAATGAAAAAATCAATTATTTCTCTACTTCTGCTTATGGGTCTGTTTATAACAAACATTACTCAAGCACAAAATATTAAAAGGGTTTTATACGTGGGTAACAGCTATGTTACCACCAACAATTTACCTTTAATGGTGGCCAATGTTGCCGCTGCTCATGGTGATTCTATACAATATGACTCCTATGCACCCGGTAGTCACACCTTCCAGTTGCATTGTACAGGCACTGCCACACTTTCAAAAATAGCGCAGGGCACCTGGGATTACGTTGTTTTGCAAGAACAAAGTCAACGCCCGTCTTTTCCTCCTGCTCAGGTGGCCACTGACTGTTTGCCTTACGCTGCTTTTTTAGACAGTGCTATTCATGCGGCAGACTCCTGCGTGGAAACAATTTTTTACATGACCTGGGGACGGAAGAATGGTGATGCTGCCAATTGTGGTTTTTATCCTCCGTTGTGTACTTATGCTGGAATGCAAGACCGCCTTCGCGATAGCTACCTGCTGATGGGGCAGCAAAACAATGCAAGTGTTGCACCGGTAGGCTGTGCATGGCGCGAAGTGCGCAGCCAAAACCCTACGTTCAATCTTTATATGCCTGATGAAAGCCACCCCAGCACTTATGGAACCTATCTTGCTGCTTGTGTTTTTTATTCCACATTTTTTAAGAAGCCTGTAAGTGCTTTAGGTTACACTGCCGGAATTGCTGTTGCCGATGCCCAGCTTATTCAACAGCAATGCAACGCTCTCATGTTCGACAGCCTTGCTACCTGGTTTGGGTATGGTAACATACCGTTTGCGTCATTTAATACACAACATATCGGGGCTTTGGCCAACTTTATTAATACTTCTTTAAACGCTACATCCTATACCTGGAGTTTTGGTGATGGCGCCACTTCAACCTTACCCGGCCCATCGCATACTTACACCGCCAATGGCACTTACGTAGTAACATTAACAGCAGCCACTTCCTGCAATCAGTCTATTGTTACAGATACGGTTGTAGTAAACACGTTGTCGCTACCAGGAACTTTGGCTGATCAACAGTTTGTTGTGGCAGTTGAAAGCGGATACCTGTGGGTGGAAGGTATATATAATAGCGAATGGCGGATGAACATTGCCAATCTGGTGGGACAAGTGGTTTATGCAGGGCAGGTAGCAGAGGGTCGGAAAGTAAAATTGAAGAAAGGTATATACACCGTTGCATTGATGAATGGCAAAGACGCTTTGGAAAAACACAACAAGAAAATAGCCGTTACGGGCAGTGAACGGTTGGTAAGGTATTAACCGGGAGAG
>JAYTNW010000364.1:0-4195 GCA_043748115.1 Bacteroidota bacterium
TCGGAAAAAAGGGTTGCGGCTGCTGGAATTGATTACGCCATTTTGCGAACCATAATAATTTATGGTGTGGTTGATGACAAACAGCGGAGCAATGTAGTGTTATGGACAAAAAATTCATTGGAGCAGAAAAAACAAATCAATGTCATAACAGATCAGTTTCGAACGCCTACGCTGGCAGAAGACCTTGCCGATGCCTGTATGGCTGCCGCAAGCAAAAGAGCAAAAGGCATTTATCATGTTTCGGGAAATGAGCAAATGAGCATTTTGCAGGCGGCAGAAATGACTGCGGATTTTTTCGGGCTGGATAAATCGTACATTAATCATGTTACCACAGCCGAGCTTAAACAACCTGCTTTACGTCCCTTGGTAACGGGTTTTATTGTTGAGAAAGCCATGCGGGATCTGGATTACAAGCCACATTCGTTTGCTGAAGGGCTTGAAATTGTGAGGCAGCAGTTAAGTTCCTAATCGTTTTGTTAAGCACACTACTTACAAGTTCCATCAAAAAAAATTATGACAAAAACAAGATTAGAAGCTTTTAGTGATGGGGTTTTAGCAATCATCATCACCATTATGGTTCTTGAGTTAAAAGTACCTCACGATCCAAATATTGAGGCATTGGCGGCATTGCTTCCTGTATTTTTAAGTTATGTTTTAAGTTTTGTTTACGTTGGAATTTATTGGGGCAACCACCATCATTTGCTACACACCGTAACCAAAATTAGCAGTAGCATGATTTGGGCCAATTTGCATTTGTTGTTCTGGTTATCGCTTATACCTTTCACCACCGGTTGGATGGGCGAAAATCATTTTGAAACTTATCCTGTGACACTTTATGACCTCAATCTTTTATTATGCGGCTTTGCATATTCCATTTTGCAAAAAACCATTATGAAACACAATAAATTTGACCCTAAGCTTACGCTGGCAATGAAGAAGCAGCAACAAAAAGGATACCTGTCTCTGCTTGGATATTCTCTTGCCTTGCCCATTGCATTTTACAATTCCATTATTTCATCAGTTATTATTGTAGGCATTGCAATCATTTGGCTTATACCCGATACCAATATAGAAAAGGCTTTGAAAGAAGACTAATGCCAGTGTATGTGTAATAACAGGCTGTGAAAAAACCCATAAACAATCCACCTATCATTTTTATTAAACCAAAAATAAAAATAGTAAATTGTAGTTAATGAATACTGTTGCTTTGGCTATTTGGTGATATGTAATTTATAGCATCAGAAAACAGAAGCCAAGTGCATTTTGGGAGTTTAGAAGACACTGTATCTTCCGCCAAGCCGGCTCTTAACAACCTTAACCTATTTGAAGCGTATTACATTCACCGTTTTTTATCAAAATAAAATAGCTGCCAAAAAAAATCAACACGCTTAAAAGCTACCTGTGGCATTAGAAAAAAATGGTGCAGCCAGTCTTTAATTAATTTTTTAGTGGTGCGAGGTTTTTCACGACCTAACGAAGAAGGGCTGATGTATCAACATCAGCCCTTTCTCTTTTTATTACTAGTTAAGCCTTAATCTTTAATATTAAGTTTCACAAAGCGATCTTTACCTCTGTCTTCTGTGTAAACAAACACTTCGTTTTTGCCACCTGGTACAAATATCTCTGCTTTTTCTGGTGGCCAAAATTGTGGATTACGTTCTTGTATAGGTGCAAAACAATAGGTGTCATTTTCAAAAATAAGCTTGTGGCTAATTTTTCCTGTTGCCATGCTCACTGATGAAAAAACAAAACTACTTCCATGAATTCCGGTAACTGTTTTTAAATCTTCTGGTTCAAAATCTGCCTTAACATATCGCTCCATATTTTTCGGATGGTCGTTATTGAAGATAAAAATATTTTTATCAGTAATGGTTGCGAAATACTGTTTAAAAACGTGAGGCACAGGTAAATTACCTATATTATTTCGTAAGGGAGCGTTAGTAATCCATTCAAACTGGCCTGATGCATTTAATTTGGCAACTATAACATCCATGTACTCATAATTGTACGTATAAGTTACCATCATACCACTCCTGCGCTCCACAACAATGCGTCTGTAAATCTCACCAACATAAAACACTTCATTGCCCGAGGGCAGTATATAATCCATTTTAAAACGAAACGATCTCAAATGTTTAGGCTTTGCTTCAAGCGCCTTTAACATTTTATCATCAAAAAATTTAACAGGATTAGCCGTAATTGTGTAGCTGTCTGTATTAATGGTAAAACTAAAAATTCCGCACTTAACCAAATCACGTCCTTTACGCTCAACCACGTCTTTCAGGAAACCGCCAATAACAATTTCGTTGGCTTTGTTTTGTTTAAATTCAACATCACTTATATAATAATTATCATCAAATTTAAGGTTAAGAATCTGGGGAGTAGAAGAAGAAGCATTGAACTTACCTACCATAAAATTTTCGCTCTCGTCTTTTTTATTTTCAGGATGAGCGCGAGTAGTGTATGCGTAGTAAACGTTGTCAGCATTATCAATCATCAACGATAAAAGGTGGTTAGACACACCGTTTTTGAAGGTAAAGAAAATTGCATTTGTGACGGGTTCATTAACAAAATATTGCCCGTCTATGGTTTTTGTCCAATCGGCTTTAAGCCCAGGCGAGGTCAGCAAAATAAAGTCAGTTACATACTTACCTTCTTTATCTGGCTTATGGCTGGATTTAACAATAAACTTTGTTTTTTTAGGATTTTGAGCAATAGTAAACTCTACAAATTCATAATGATCAGACTTAACAGATGTGATCATTGTCTTGGTAAGGTCAACCACTCCCTTTGATGAAATGGTCTGACAATAAAGAGACATTTTATCTCCTTCTTTATCATACTGGCGACTGAACACATACACATTGTCGTTTGAATAAAAAACATCTTCCAAATAGGTACGGCTTTCTCCCAAATCTACCTCTTTTTGAAACTCCTGTTTCATGGTTTTCTTATCATACTTCTCAACATAAAAAGAAGTGCCTTTGCCTCGACTCCTCACCCTATAGCAATAGAAGCTGTTTTCGTCACCATCCATTGTACGGTTCATGTTGTTGTTCTTGTCACTGTTCAAATCAGGACCATTGGTTACCTGCACGCTTTGCGCCATTACCGATGCCATGTCAGCACCTAGTATAGCTATTGCCATTAGACCTACTAAAAATATTTTTTTCATTGAATAGTTGTTTATAGCGGCCGAAAATAGCAAAGGTATTTGAAACCACAAACTAAATTGTTTCATTCTACATGGTTTTAAGTCCTTATCGCTCACAACTATTATATATTGATAATTTTTATATTTTAGAGCAATTAAAATCAAACACCAACTACACATGAAAAAAAACACAGCACTTACTTGCTGCTTATTGCTTTTAAGTTTTATTGTGAAAGCACAGCCTGAAAACCGATTAATGTTTTTAGGCAAACCTGAAGTTATTCAAGCTAATCTCAGTGAGTTTATTGCCAAAGAGAACGTTTCTTCTACAGAAATTTTTAATGGGTACTACTACCGTTTTGTTCAGTTCAACAATATTCCATCACAAGAAAACAAAATTGCCATGGAGCAATCGGGGCTTGTTATTTTAGACTACATGCCCCACAAAGCCTATATGGTAGCAATTCCTCAAAACTACAACAGGGCATTGTTAGCATCATTTGATGTGAGATGCGTGGTAAAACAAAATGCGGAGCAAAAAAAATCGAAAAATCTTTTTGGCGATGCTCCGGCCCATGCGGTTAATGAAAAAGGATTCGTAGATGTGAGAGTTCAGTACCAAAAAAACATTCCTTTTTCTCTTGCACTTGCACAGGCTACTTCTTTTGGAAAAATATTAGATAGCAAGGAGCTAAACCGTATGATAGAACTGCGGGTTGCTAATTCGGGCATTCGATCACTTGCAGAGCAACCATGGTTGTATTTTATTGATGTTACCGCTCCACCTTCAGTTAAAGAGGATGTTAGAGGGCGCAGCCTGCATCGCAGTAACGCGATTAACTCTGATTTGATAATGGGTAGGCATTACAATGGCAGTGGTGTTGGCGCAGCACTTGCTGATGATGGAATTGTTGGACCACATATTGACTTTACCGGCCGCATAACCAATCATGCTACCGCAACCGGTGGCAGCCATGGAGACATGACGGGTGGAATTTTAGCCGGTGCCGGTAATTTAGATCCTTCAATTAGAGGAATGGC
>JAYTNW010000365.1:0-4829 GCA_043748115.1 Bacteroidota bacterium
TCACTCCTCGTTATTTCTAACTTAACTATCAAAGAATTTATGAAACATATAATTTCTATAAAAAGCTTATTCCTCATGTTGGCCATTGTTGCAAGCAGCGTTTGCTTGGCACAAAATGATGACCTGGTACTGGCCGACCAATATTACTCTAAGTTTAGTTTTGGTAAGGCTATTCCACTATATGAAAAGGTGCTAAAACATGAAGCAAACAATTTAAAAGTAAAAGTAAAACTGGCCGACTGTTACAGGCGCAATAACAAATACCAAGAAGCGGAAAAATGGTATGAAGAAATTGTGGCAGACTCAAGCTCTTCCAGCCAAGAACAGTTGCTGTATGCACAGGTGCTTCTTAATCTTAACAAAAGAGATAAGGCTACTGCGCAAATGAAAAAATATTTGGAACGCAATCCTTCTGACATGACGGCTCTTGAACAACTGAATGCGATGGAAACCAATGCGGATTTTTTCAAGGATAATAACCTCTATGTGGTAAAAAGATTGTTGATCAATACGCCAAGCCCTGATATGTGCGCTACTCCATACAAGGACGGCATTGTTTTTTCGTCATCACGTGATGGCGGCAAAACAAAAGAGCAGGATTGGACTTCCCGCCCTTATCTCTCCTTGTGGTATAGTAAAGGCAAGGAAATGTCTTTTAGCACACCGCAAGTTTTTGAAATGGCTACTCAAACAAAATTCAATGATGGCCCGGTTTGTTTTAATGCCGATGCTACGGAAATGTTTATTACACGTAATAACGAAGAAAATGGAAAAATAGTAAAGGACAAGAATAGGGTTGTGCGTTTAAAAATACTACAATCCAAATATGTGAATGGAAAATTTGATGAGTTTAAAGATTTTGAATACAACGGAAAAGAGCATTCTTGTGCCCACCCGTTTATTACCGCTGATGGCAGTAAATTATATTTTGCTTCCGACATGGCCGGTACCAACGGAGGAATGGATGTTTGGGCGTGTACCCGTAACGCAACTGGTTGGGATAAGCCGGTAAACCTGGGCGCTGACATTAATACGAAAGGTAATGAGGTTTTTCCATTTATTGACTCAGACGGGAAATTGTTTTTCTCATCAAGCGGTAGAGTGGGAGTTGGGGGGCTGGATATTTACTGCGCCACTGCCATAGACGGAAAATTTGGCGAAGTAAAAAATATGGGCGTTCCTATAAATTCTACTTTCGATGATTTCTCTTATGTATATGACAAGAAGAATCGCTGTGGATACCTGTCTTCAAACCGCGATACAAAAAATGAAAACGATGACCTGTATATGTTCAAATTGAATTGTGTAAAGCTTGATGGGTTGGTTTATGATAAAGATACGAAAGCTCCGATAGCCAATGCTAAAGTTAAGATTAACGAAGGCACATCCTTAATGCTAGAAGTTGTTACCAATGAAAAAGGGGAGTTTGTTGCTTGTCTTAATATTGGTAAAGACTATGAGTTTATGGCGAGTAAGGAAAACTATCGAGACAATTCAGTTTCACTGAAAGATGTTAGTGATGAGCCACAAAAGGTAAAAATACCATTGGAGTTGACGCCTATGTTTGCTTTAAGAGGCCATGTTTATCTTGAAGAAGATAAATCAGCGCTTGTTGGGCAACCGGTAAAATTAACCAACCTGAAGAATACTAAAGTAGAAGAAACGGTTACGGATGCAGATGGAAATTATTATTTCCCATTGGATGCAAATACAGATTACCGTGTTTCTTCTTCGCGTGAACGATGTGCGGATAACAGCTTTGTAAAAACCACCAACGGATTGAAAAAATCAACAACGTTAGTTGCTGACTTTGGCTTCTTCTGTGAAGGTGACGTAATAAAAATTGATAACATTTATTACGACCTCGCAAAATGGAACATCAGACCTGATGCCGCCAGGGAGTTGGATAAGTTAGTTGTTATTCTTAAAAAGTATCCGAAAATGACCATTGAATTAGGGTCGCATACGGATTGTCGTGCAACAGAAAAATACAACATGGACTTGTCTCAAAAACGTGCAAAATCAGCAGTAGATTATATTATTAAAAACGGCATTGAAGCAAGCAGAATGACAGCTAAAGGTTATGGCGAATCGGTTCTCGTAAACAAATGCGAATGTGAAGGTGCACGCATAGTTCCATGTTCGGAGCAGGAGCATCAGCAAAACAGGCGTACAGAGTTTAAAGTACTTACTGTAAAATAAAACTAAAATGTAAACAAGGTTGGTCTGTTTGTGAAAAAACTAAAATATTCAATAGGTAAAGCAATACGGGTTTTGTTTACACAAAACCCGGTTGCTTTATTGTATTTTATATCACTCGTTTTTTTAGGAGCTATATTTTCGCCTTTGGACAGTCGTGCAACACATGCTGCCGGAGCAGAGCTTACTTACACTCATGTTTCTGGGTATGATTACCGTGTTAGTGCCGTGTTTTACCGTGATTGCGGTGGAGTAGCTGAACCTAATTCACTAATTATTAAATTTAGATCAAATTCACTGGGCTTTTCGTCAACAGTGGTTGCATTTAAAGATACGCTATCAGGTCAGGAAATTACCGTTCCATGCTCAACAGCTGTAACTTCGTGTAATGGTGGAGGGGTGACAGGAATTAGAAGGTTTGTGTATGTGGCTACCATCACTTTGCCGCAAAATGCACCCGACTGGATATTTAGTTATTACGTCTGCTGTCGTAATTGTGCAATTACTATTATTACCACCCCTTGCGCCCCCAACAGCTTGATCTATGTGGAAGCGGGTTTGAACAGCTCTATTGCCCCTGCAAACAGTTCCCCTGTATTTTCGCAGATGCCTGTAATGTTCATTTGCGTGGGGCAAAATTTTAATTATAATAATAATGTAGTGGATGTAGATGGCGACTCGTTGGCCTATGAACTTGTGACGCCCCACATAAACGATTCTACATTGGTAAACTATATTGCACCCAATAGCTTTAGCTCGCCTGTGCAATCCAGCACTCCCTTTACGCTTAACCCTAATAACGGAGATTTAAATTTCACTCCATCGCAGCAGCAGATTGGAATATTTGCCTTCCGCGTAAATGAATTCCGAAATGGAGTGCAAATAGGAAGTGTAATCCGCGACATGCAGGTTTATACCGTTGCTTGTATGAACAGCCTTCCTATACTTTCAGGGGTTAATAGCGCGCCTTCTTTTAATTTTAATGCCTGTGTTGGTGCTGCGTCTTGTTTTACGATTCAGTCTTTTGATAATGATAGTCTTCAAGGTTTGTCTTTTACAACAGATGTGCAACAAAATATACCTGGAGCTACGCTAACAATTTCAACAGGTCAGCGCCCCTCTCTTCAATTTTGTTGGACGCCTTCCTTAACACATAAAAGAACAGCTCCGTATGTTTTCCATATAACCGTGAAGGATAATGCCTGCCCCGGAAATGGAATGCAATCTTTTACCTACCAAGTTTATGTTACAGGAACGCAAGTTAATATTGTAACAACTCCAGCGGCATGCAACGGAACTTCTGGTGGAACGGCTTCTGCGATTAGTCAAGCAACATCCACCTTCCTTTGGAATACTGTTCCGCCTCAAACCACAGCAACAGCAACAAACCTTCTTGCAGGAAATTATACCGTTACCGTAACAGATCCTTCCGCTTGCGTGACAATGCATTCAGCTGTTATTCCACAGGCTAACCTAATCATGATTAGTGGAATTCTTAATCCAGTAAATTGTTTGGCGCCTAATAGCGGATCAATAGATGTTTCAATTAGCGGTGGTGTTGCTCCATATTCCTTCCTTTGGAGTTCAGGGCAAACTTCTCAAAATTTAAATTCTTTGGCTCCAGGGTCTTATACCGTTACGGTTACTGATCAGAGCGGTTGCCATCAACAGGCATCGTTTACGGTGTTGGGATCCCAAACTTCATTAACAAGTTCAACGGTTGTCAGTCAAAACGTTCTTTGCGATAGCGCATCAATGTCGTCTATTCTTATAAATGTTTCAGGTGGAACTTTGCCTTATACCTATTTATGGAACAATGGTAGCGCTCTTGCACAAATGACCACTTCATCAACTGGGATGTACCAATGTGTGGTAACTGACGCTAATGGTTGCACCTCCATGACTTTTCCGGATACCATTTTTGAACCTCCGGTTGCGCTCTCACTTTTTGCCACAGTTACGCCAGTGTCATGTGCTGCGCCTACAAGCGGCAGTGTTGATTTAAGTGTGACAGGTGGGTTCTTGCCTTATTCTTATTTATGGAGTAATGGATCAACATCACAAGATATTGGTTTGTTGCAAACGGGATCTTATTCAGTTGTGGTAACCGACAATAAAGGCTGTACCCAAGCTGCAACTTTTGTGGTGTTGGGTTCTTCAAGTACAATGGCTTTATCTGCAATTATTAAAGATGTAAAATGTCACGGTGATAGCACTGGCGAAGTAAGTGTAATGGTGAGTGGAGGAGCATTTCCTTATCAATATCTCTGGAATACAGGATCGGTGCTGCCAACAATCAAAAATCTCATGCAAGGCAGCTACAGCGTTACGGTTACTGATAATAACGGATGTGTAAATGATTCTGTGTTTACGATAGGGCAACCAGGGTCGGCATTAGTGGCCAATGTAATTTTAAATCAACCAGGATGCAATGGTCAGGGTATTGCCTATGCCACGGTAAATGCCTCTGGTGGTTCACCGCCCTATACTTTTTTGTGGAGTAATGGCGGTACGTTAACTCAAATATCTAACCTTTCACCAGGATCTTATACAGTTGCGGTACAAGACATAAAAGGCTGCAGCACTTCGCATTTAGTTACCGTTGCCGCAGGTGGCACAGCAATGGGTTT
>JAYTNW010000366.1:0-7074 GCA_043748115.1 Bacteroidota bacterium
AAACCATTTTATTTCTCCTTCAGAAGGGGCAATGTATGCACTTAAAAGTTGCAGGAGTGTTGATTTGCCGGAGCCGTTGTTGCCGGTGATGCCTAAAAAGTCGCCCGCTTTAAGTTCTAAGTTTATGTTTCTGAATATCCAGTCACGGTTAAACTTTTTTCCAACATCAATAAGAGAAACAGATTGCAAATTCTTCAGCTGTTAATGGAAGGTCTTATTCTTCTTCGCTGTCGGACGCTGTGAAGCCTCGCATAAGTCCGCGCGGAGAGTTTTTAATAAAATCCAAGATGTGGGTTTTAACTTCTGACTCTGGCATGTCCCTTTCAATTTCTTCCAATCCTTTTTTCAGATTGTTGTTTTGCACAAACAGAACACGGTAAATGTCTTGTATTTGGTTTATGGCCTCGTTACTAAAATCTCTTCTTCGCAATCCTACAGCATTTACTCCTATGTAAGAAAGCGGCTCTCTTGCAGCCTTGGTAAATGGAGGAACATTTTTTCTCACTAATGAGCTGCCTGCAATAAAGCAATGGCTTCCAATGCGAACAAATTGTTGAACGGCTACCAGCCCTTCCAAAATAGCCCAGTCCTCTATTTCAACATGTCCGGCAAGTGTTGCATTGTTGGCCAATATAATGTTGTTTCCTAAAATACAGTCATGTGCAATATGTGCATAAGCCATCACCAAGCAGTTGTTGCCAATGGCCGTTTTCATTTTATCAGTTGTGCCTTTATTAAAGGTTACAAATTCTCTGATGGTGGTGTTGTCGCCAATTTCTGCAGTTGTTAATTCACCTTTGTATTTTAAATCCTGTGGTACTGCAGATATAACGGCTCCAGGAAATATTTTACAGTTTTTACCAATGCGTGCCCCATCATAAATGGTAACGTTGGACGATATCCAAGTGCCATCACCAATAGTAACATCGCCATGTATAACGCTAAAGGCTTCGATAGTAACATTGGCCCCTATCTGTGCTTTAGGATCAACTAATGCCAAAGGTGATATCATGATTTTTTTACAATTTGAGCCATCATTTCAGCTTCCATTACTACTTTGTCGCCCACAAATGCCTGTCCACCCATGTGACACAAGCCTCGTCTTATTGGAGTTAACAATTCCAGTTTGAAAATAACAGTATCTCCAGGTTTAACCATTTGTTTAAAGCGCACACTTTCAATTTTTAAAAAGTAGGTCCAATAGTTCCCGGGGTCGGGGACGGTGCTTAAAACCAAAATGCCTCCGGCTTGGGCCATCGCTTCAATTAAAAGCACGCCCGGCATTACAGGGTTTCCAGGAAAATGTCCCTGAAAAAACCATTCATTTGCTGTTACGTTTTTAATGCCTACAACTCCGGTTTCGCTTAGCTCCGTGATTTTATCAATCATGAGAAATGGAAAACGATGGGGCAAATAAGCTGATATTTGGTTAATGTCAAAAAGTGGTGCTTTGTTGGCATCAAATATGGGAGCCTTAACCTTGTTTTTGTTTTTTCTGATGAGGTCTTTAAATTGTTTGGCAAAAGCTACGTTAGCAGCATGGCCTGGGCGAGCTGCAAGTATATGTCCTTTAATATGTACGCCTAATAATGCAAAGTCACCCATAATGTCTAAAAGTTTGTGTCGCGCAGGTTCGTTTTGAAAATGAGGCTCCACATTATTTAAAAAACCACGGTGTTTAATTTCAACTTTTGGTTTATAAAACAAAGTGGCAAGTTCATCCAACTTTTTTTGCGGCACTTCCCGATCCACTACTACAATTGCGTTATTTAAATCGCCACCTTTAATAAGGTCGTGTTTTAAAAGCATTTCCAGTTCGTGCAAAAACACAAAGGTGCGGCAGCGAGAAATTTCATCCTTAAATTCAGCAATCTTGTGCATTTGCGCATGTTGCGTTCCTAATACCGGTGAGTTGTAATCAACCATAACGGTAATCCGGTAATCCGGGCTTGGTACTGCTAACATTTCAACATTTCGAGCAGGCTCTTCATAAGAAAGATTGTCTTTCAGCTCAAAATAGCTTCGTGTAGCTTCCTGTTCTCTAAAACCCGCTTTTTCAATTGCACTCACAAATGGAAAAGAGCTGCCATCTAAAATAGGTACTTCCGGCCCGTCAATTTCTATTAAAACATTATCTACTTCCATTCCCACAAGTGCAGCTAATGCGTGCTCGGTGGTGCTTACTTTAACTCCGTTTTGGCTAAGTGTTGTTCCGCGCGAGGTGTCAACAACATTGTCCACGTCAGCGTCAATCACCGGTTGGTCTTTTGCATCAACGCGTTTAAATTTGTAGCCGTGATTTTCAGGAGCAGGTTTAAAGGTTAGCCTTGCGTTTACACCAGTGTGTAATCCGGGGCCTTCCACGGTTATTTCCTGCTTAAGTGTAACTTGTTTTAAACTCATGATTTATGTTCCACAGGCTTTTGAAGCCCTACCATTTTTTCTAATTCGTTTATTTTTCTCTCTACCAGCGGCAGTTTTTTAAAAACTACATAGGTGCGCTTGTAATCACTGATGTTGAACGCTGGTGATCCTTGAACAATTTCGTTTTCTGTGGTAATGCTTGCGCCTATACCTGACTGTGCCGCAATTTTAACACCATCAGCAATGGCAATGTGGCCTATGATACCTACCTGTCCGCCAATCATACAGTTTTTACCAATTTTAGTAGATCCTGCTATTCCGGTTTGGGCAGCAATCACGGTATTTTCGCCAATATCTACATTGTGTGCCACCTGAATCAGGTTATCTAATTTTACCCCTTTGCGGATAAACGTAGAGCCTAATGTTGCACGATCAATGGTGGTTCCAGCACCTATTTCCACATGATCTTCTATCACCACGTTACCTATTTGTGGTATTTTATTATAATGGTTAGCCTCATTAGGAGCAAAGCCAAATCCATCAGCACCAATTATTACCCCTGCATGCAATGCGCAATGCGCTCCAATTTGACAAAATGAATACACCTTGGTACCCGGAAAAAGAGTGGTATTGTCGCTAATGATTACACTGTCTCCAATGTAACATTGCGGGTAAATTTTAACATTGTTTCCAATAACACTGTTCTTGCCAATGTAGCAGAAAGCACCTACATAAACATCTTTGCCTACTGTGGCCGAGTCATCAATAAACGAAGGGGATTCTATGCCCGTTTTGTCATTGATAATCTTATTGTACATCTGAAGTAGAGAGGCAAAACTCTTATAGGCATCCTCCACACGAACAAGGGTGGCTTTAACTGGTCCTTCCGGCAAAAAATCCTTGTTAACAATAACAATGCTGGCCTCGGTGGTGTAAATGTGAGCAACGTATTTAGGGTTGGCTAAAAAACTAAGCGTACCAGGTTTACCTTCTTCAATTTTAGATAGCGAACCCACTTCAACAGAAGGATCACCATCAACCACCCCTTTAAGTAGTTCAGCAATTTGTCCGGCCGAAAATTTCATCACAATAATATTTCAGGTTTGTGCTACAATCTTTGCAAATGTACGAAGCAGGCTGTTTCCTACAAATAAACCTGATGGCAGGAGGTAGCAGCGTTATACAATTCAAATGTTTAAAAGTTTTAATGTCAACTTTTACAATAGCATTCTATCCACACAAACATAGTGTTTTACCACTGGTTTGGAAAGAGCAGAAAGGCTTAAGTTGTCTGATGCCTTAGCCATGTCTTTTACTGTATTTCCTTTAAAAAGAATATTAATGTTCTCCTCGTTAGAAGTATAGGCATGGTTTTCAATGGTTCCGGTAAAAAGGTAATAAGGGAGTAGTTCATTGGTGATGGGAAGGGTGCTTAATGCTTTGGCAGAATATTCGGCAAGATCAGTTTCCGAGAATGGTTTTGCCTGCAATCTCACCTTGTAAAGAACCCTGTTAATCATACCTGACGAGAGGTGGGCAAGTGTAAAATCACTAGCGTTCATCCACTCTTTTAGGCAAGAAAAAATATCAAAATCATCTAGCTTGCAAAACAATTCGATTAACGTGGGGTCTTTAGCAAAATCGCTTTCTGTGTAACTGTTTTTTAAAAAATTATGCAAGGCAGAAGTGGTAAAAAGCGCTGTTCCATTTTGATAAAGTTCACGGGCACGCTTTAACACGTTTATTAACTGCATTTCTGCGGCTAAAACAGTTTTGTGCAGATAAACCTGCCAATACATAAGCCTTCGAGCTATGATAAATTTTTCGATAGAATAAATTCCTTTATCATCCACCACCAGCTCGTCTTTGTAAACATTCAGCATTTTAAGAATGCGGTCCACGCTAATAACTCCTTCCGATACACCCGTAAAAAAACTGTCGCGAGCAAGGTAGTCGAGCCTGTCCATATCGAGCTGTCCAGACACCAATTGGTGAAGGAATTTTTTTGGATACTCATCCTTAAATATACGAATAGCAGTGGAGAGTTTTCCTTTAAATTGAACATTAAGGGCATCCATGATGAGCAACGAAAGGCTTTCATGAGGAATGTTTTTAACGAGCGATGATTCAAGGGCATGTGAAAACGGACCGTGCCCGATGTCATGTAGCAGGATGGCAATGCAGACGGATTCGCATTCATCTTGTGTAATTTCATGTCCTTTACTGCGTATGGTTTCCACTGCTTGAAGCATGATGTGCATTGCACCTAAGGCGTGATGAAAACGGGTATGCAGTGCTCCGGGATACACGTAGTGAGATAACCCAAGTTGGCGTATTCTCCGCAACCGTTGAAAATACGGATGCTCAATGAGATCGAAAATTAACTCACTGGGTATGGAAATAAAACCATAGACAGGGTCGTTGATGATTTTGTTTTTATTCACTTCGTACAAAAATTGAATGCAAATTTAGGAATTAACCATAAAGCAAAGCAAGCACCTAAAATTTCAAATAACAAAGGCGCAACTGTGAGCAGTTGCGCCTTTGTTATTTCAGAACGCTTTAATTTTTTATTTATTCAAACCATCTAACAGTGCTTTTACGCGCTCGTAATTCACCGTGTCGTTAATGGTAGCATATAATTGTTTTAAAGAGATAAGCGTGCTTTGGTCCTTTGGGTTTAGCTGCAAAGCTTTCTCTAAAAATGGTTGAGCTTCTTTAAATTTTGCTTCAAATGCGGATTTTGCTGCAGCATATTTTGCATTGTCTTTAATGTTGTTTGCTGCATTGGCCATTCTAGCACCATCATTAAAATAGAGTGCGCCTAAATTGTAATAGGCATCAAAATAATCAGGATTGTTTTCGATTGCTTTTTTGTACGAAACTCCGGCAGCCTCCATTTTATTGGTTTTTTCATTTAAAGTTCCTTGTGCAAAATACAAATTAGCATTGGTAGGATCCTTGGTAATGGCTTGGTCAATGGCAGCAAGGGCTTCAGTTGTTTTGCCGGCACTGATGTAAACATTGGTTTGCGAAATCAAAATCGATTTTTCACCTGGAAATCTAGTGCTTCCGGTTTTTAAAACCTCTAATGCTTTGGTGGTATCACCATCAGCTAAAAGCATTTGTGCGTAAGGCTGATAAATTTTCGCATCGTTATATTGCAAGTCAATTAGCTTATCGTAATATTTCTTTGCTTTAGCCTTGTCACCGGCACGCTCTGCACACAAAGCAGCGTTAAAGTAAATAGCCGTATCACCGGGCGATAGGTTGATTACACCTTCATATGCTTTTAAAGCACCTGCGTAATTTTTACTGTTATATTCCGTGTAACCAAGGTCAGAAAATTGTTGAACCAACAGTTTTTTCTTGGTGATTATATCTTCTGCATTCTCATATTTGGGGTTGATCTCCATTGCTTTGTCATAGGATCTTAACGCCTCACCCAACGGATCTGTTGTCAGGTTAGGAAATTTTTCGTTTTTGTAAAGCGATTGGTAGATTAACCCTCGGTAATACCATGCTTTTTCATTGTTCATGGTGGTTTCGTGATTTACAGCCAAATCAATGGCTTCTTTTGCTTTGTCCAGTTGTTCATATTTGAGGTAACTGAATGCAGATTGAATTTGTGTTTTTTGCGCCAGCACCTGTGTGGTTATCATGACCAGCGCCATCAGCATTAACTTTTTCATTGTTATAATTTTTGCTATAATTTAATTGTTAAAATAAATGGATTATTGACCATCGGGTTGTTCAGTTGTGCTATCCTCCGATGCATTTTGCTCTCCGTTTCCATAATCCTCTGTTGGATTTTGGTCAGCAGGAGTTTCACCAGTTGTTGTCTCTGCAACAACACCATCAACCACTTCAATTTCACTTTCCTGTAGGCCAACCTTGGCAACAGAAGCAATGGCATCATCATCATCTAACTTAATTAGTCGAACACCTTGTGTGGCACGTCCCATAACCCTCAGGTCATTAACACTCATTCGAATGGTGATTCCAGATTTATTGATAATCATCAAGTCATCGGTTTCTTTAACACTCTTTATGGCAATTAAATCTCCTGTTTTATCGGTAATGTTTATGGTTTTTACTCCTTTTCCACCACGGTTGGTGATGCGATAGTCTTCCAGATCGCTGCGTTTTCCATACCCTTTTTCACTTACTACCAATATGGTTTCTTCTTTCGGGTTTTCAATGCACACCATTCCAATCACTTCGTCTTTTGACTCGTCCAATGCTACACCTCGCACGCCAATAGAGTTTCTTCCCACTGTGCGCACTGTGCTTTCGTTAAAACGGATGGCTCTTCCTGATTTTACCGCCAGCAAAATTTCATTTTTACCATTGGTCAATTTAGCTTCTATCAGCGCATCGCCTTCGTTAATGTTTATGGCGTTAATACCATTTTGACGAACACGAGAGTATGCCTCCAGCGCTGTTTTTTTGATTACTCCTTGGCGGGTACACATCACAATAAAATTATTGTTGATGTATTCTTCGTCCACGAGCGTCTTAACGTTAATGAAAGCAAAAACTTTGTCATCAGGTTCAATGCTAATCAAGTTTTGAATAGCACGTCCTTTAAATTGTTTGTTGCCTTCCGGTATTTCATATGTTTTCAACCAAAAACATCTTCCCTTTTGGGTAAAGAGCAAAATATAGTTGTGGTTAGTGGCCACAAAAAGATGTTCAACAAAATCTTCA
>JAYTNW010000367.1:0-3887 GCA_043748115.1 Bacteroidota bacterium
GAGTCGTGACGATTTAATAGCCACCAATGCAGGCATCGTTCGCTCGGTGACGGAAAATGTGGTAAAGTATTCTCCGGATACTATTATTGTGGTGGTTTCAAATCCTTTGGATGTAATGACCTATTGCTCTTACCTTACTTCGGGTTTAAAGTCAAGTAAGGTTTTTGGAATGGCGGGAATTTTGGATACTGCGCGGTATCGAGCATTTTTGGCCGAGGCATTAAATTGTTCTCCAAAAGATATTCAAGCCGTTTTAATGGGCGGGCATGGCGATACCATGGTGCCACTTCCGCGTTACACCACAGTGTCAGGTATTCCTGTTACTGAATTGATTGCGGCTGATAAACTGGATCAAATTATACAACGTACCAAAGTAGGAGGAGGCGAGCTTGTTAATTTAATGGGTACCTCTGCATGGTATGCCCCAGGAGCTGCGGCTGCTCAAATGGTAGAAGCTATTGTTCGTGATCAAAAACGCATTTTCCCTTGTTGTGCATGGTTGCAGGGAGAATATGGATTAAAAGATATTTACCTTGGCGTTCCAGTTAAATTAGGTAAAAATGGTATTGAAGAAGTTGTTGAATTGAAGCTTAATGCACAGGAAAAAGACCTGCTTGATAAATCAGCGGTATCAGTAAAAGAGGTTATGGATGTGCTTGATAAAATGCAACAACCTGTAAAGTAAACAGTTTGTCATAATAATAAATGAAGCGGCTTCCTTTTTTTAAAGGAGCCGTTTTTTTATTGATTTTTGCAAATGCTAGTAAACAGTAAAAGAAGCCAATGCAATTCTTCGTTAACAGATTTAAGGTCACGTTTTTTTCGTGTTTGATTTTACTTCTTTTTTCCTGTAAAATTTTTGGACAAAATAATTGTCATTGCAATTTGCTAAACAAAAATGGCGGTACTTTCTTTTTTAGCTTCGGATATAATTTTGATAGTTTTTCAAAAAGTGATCTGCACTTTAAAAATACCAATGGCGATAAGTATGATTTTACCATTTTCAATGCAAAGGCCATTGATAAGGACGGTGTGAAAGATATTTTTCATCAAGATATTACCATCCCACAATATTCTTATCGCATCGGATATTTTTTTAACGATAAACATAATCTGGGTGTTGAGTTTAGTTACGATCATGTAAAGTATGTGGTGGTGCAAAATCAAGTGGTACGGGTGAAGGGCACCATTCATGGCGAATATATAGATAAAGACACCGTTCTAACTCCCGGCTTCGTTAAGTTTGAGCATACCAACGGAGCTAATTATTTTATGATTAATTTATTAAAAAGACATACGTTGTTTGTGTCACCTAACAAAAGCCATTGGTTCAGCGCGCTCTTTAAACCCGGTGCCGGAATTGTATATCCACGCAGTGATGTTAGTATGTTCGGAAAGCGGTTAAACTACAAGTACCATGCTGCCGGGTATGTGGTTGCCTTGGATGCCGGGTTCCGCTATGATTTTTTCCGGCATTTTTTTTTGGAAGGAAGTATGAAGGGAGCCTTCGCCAATTATATTAACGTGTACCTGCCGGATGGAGGTAAAGCGCATCATCATTTTTTTTCATTTGAATACATCGCTACGCTAGGCTATCAGTTTGGTATTTAAGGGATGCCTTTTTTCTATCAGCGCTTGTTGTAAACTAGTTTATTGCAAAAGTTACTATGCAAGCTATTCAACCGTAAAATTAGCATTGAGCTTTGCATGTTTGTAAGGTCAATAATTTCCGTTTCACCCGTTATTTCCCTTTTAAAAAGTGCTTTGCCAGAGATATCATAAATGCAGAAAGTGAATGGCGCTGTTGGTGTTCCATTCTTTGTTTTAATGTGCAATTGATTATTTGAAATAAACCACATGAATGGATTGGTGGTGGTCTCTTGTAAGGAAGTATTCGTGCTGCAAGCTTTAAACATCGAAATGTCTTCGACAGCAAAATCAAATCCAAAATAATCACCACCAACCTGGTTTAAGGATAGGGTAATAGAATTGGTGTTGCTTGCTGTTGCAAAAGAAAGACTTACCATGGTCCAGTTTGTAAATGGTGGAATGTTGGTATTGGTTACAGGTATGGTATCAGTGTCATACTGCAAGAGCATATTGTTATTTTGATCCGTTACATTTACTTGCAGTTGCGGACGGGTTAAATCCAAATCTATTCGGTTGGTGTTTGTAACCAAGAAGCATAGGTTGTAGGTGCTATCTGCAAACACATTGTTGGTTACGGTTTGCAGCCAAATCAATGTATTATTAACTACATCCCCATCACAAATTAAAAAGGGTGAATTGTCTGGAGAAATTGCCGCCCAATAGGCAGATGGAGGGGATTGATTGTTAAACGGAGCAGCATCAGTGCCAATGTAATAGTTTCCTGAAGTTGATGGTACCGATGTAGCAAAACTAAGCCCGGAGACAAATCCTGTATCTCCTAGAGAAAAATCACCATTAAATATCATGTTGCTACATCCTGTAGGAATGCAGCTTTGCGCTTTCGTGTCGTTATTTTTTCCTATTAAAAAGAATGTAAGTAAAACACAAGCATGTAAACGTAAGGCTGCTTTCATGGGCATATTAATTTCAACTAAAGTATATAATTATCGGCTCAAAAAGAAGTGCTCATTTTGCAACCCGGCCTCCGCCTTAATTTAATTGTTACTTACAGGAGCAGAGGACTCGCTTTTGTGGTGAACTATTCTAAAATAAATCCAAAAGGAAGTCTTGCCTGAATTTTATCACGCCCTGAAATGTTTTTTAAGTTTTCCAATATCGAATAACCTTCTTTAAGCAAGCCCGGCATTTGTATCTTGGTGTTTTCGCCACTCATGTCATCTAAAATTTGTTGTAAAGGCTCTTTTTGTTCCGGGAGGTCTTTGATGCGGTAATTATCTATTCCGGCCATGCGAGCAGCAATCGCTACAGCATCGTTCAATCCGCCATAAACATCCACCAATTTAATATCCCTTGCATCGGTAGCGCTCCAAACTCTCCCTTGGCCAATACTGTCCACATCGGCCTTTGAAATTTTTCGGCCTTCTGCAACTCTCTTGGTAAAAACATCATATACGTCTTCAACACTGCGTTGTACTATATTTCTTTCAGCAGTGGTTAACGGGCGTGTTGGGAGGCCTAGGTCAGCATAAGGCCCGGTTTTGTAGGTGTCAAATGTTAATCCCAATTTATTATTGAGTAGCTTTTGTGCATTAAACAACACCCCAAAAACACCTATGGATCCGGTAATGGTGTTTGGTTGCGCAACAATGGTATCGGCCAAGCAACTGATGTAATATCCTCCGCTTGCCGCTAGGTTGCCCATGCTCACCACAAATGGTTTTTTTGCCTTTGCCAGTTTGGTCTCTCTCCAAATAACATCGCTTGCCAAGGCGCTGCCCCCCGGTGAGTTTACTCTCAAAACAATGGCTTTTATGTTTTTATCGTTACGTGCTTTTCTTATGGCTTCTGCCAGCTGTTCAGATCCAACTTGGCCATCTCCTCCTTTGCCACTCACAATTTCGCCTTCAGCAAAAATTACTGCAACACGATCTAAGGTCATGCTTTTTCCTTTTCTGCTTTCTGGAACATCGTTGTATTTAACAAGACTTATAAACTGTGGCTTTTGGTCAACTGGCTGCGATGTTTTAGTATTTATCATGGCACTCACCTCATCCTCGTAGCAAAGCTTATCCACAAGTTTTAACTTCAATGCCGCTTCTGCATTTTCAGCAAGCAAGCTGTCAGCAATGGTTTCCAACTCTTCTTTAGAAATGTTTCTTTGTTTGCTTATGCCTTCTATTATATTATTCCAAATATCGTTTACGAACGAGGCAATCTGTTGTTTGTTTTCATCACTCATTTTATCGAGGATAAAGGGTTCAATGGCACTTTTAAAT
>JAYTNW010000368.1:0-3153 GCA_043748115.1 Bacteroidota bacterium
TAGGCAAGACAACTACCAATTGCATTTTTCTCATGAGCTCAATAGTAGTTTTAGTTTGAATGTTGCCTTGCACATGACAAGAGGTATTGGCTATTACGAAGAGTTTAAAAAGCAGGCCTCTTTAAGTAGCTATGGCCTTGAAGAAGTTACCATAGGAACAGTTGTAATTTCAGAAACTGACTTGGTGCGCAGAAAATGGCTTGACAATTATTTTTACGGCACAACTTACTCTTTAAACTATAAAACCAAAAGGGCACAAACCATTTTTGGCGGTGGCAGTAACCGTTATGATGGTGATCATTACGGGCGTGTTATTTGGGCGCAATATGCCTCTAACGGAAAAACAGATCATCAGTATTATTTTAACAACGGACTAAAGACAGATGTAAATTTTTTTCTGAAACACACCTATGATCTCTCTGGAAAATGGAACCTTTGGGCCGATGCACAAGTACGTTCCATCAACTACAAATTTGAAGGCTTTGATGATAACCTGACCTCAGTTCCTCAAAAACAGAATTATACTTTTTTTAATCCAAAAGCAGGCGTGAGTTTTAAACGCAAGCCCAATGAAGCCGCTTACCTTTCTGTTTCAGTAGGTACCAAGGAACCCTCCCGTGACGATTTTACTGATTCATCTCCATTAAGCAGACCTAAAGCGGAGCGCATGATTGACGTTGAGGCAGGTTACAAAATGACTTGGAAAAAAGTTAGAACAAGTTTGAACCTGTATCACATGCAGTACGACAATCAACTTGTATTAAGCGGCAAGGTAAATGATGTGGGAAATTACACACGCACCAATATTAAAAACAGTTACAGGCAAGGCATTGAATTTGAAATGGCGGCTGTACTTAGCAAAAAAATAAAACTTAGCGGAAACGTGGCTTTAAGCGAAAACAAGATTAAAGATTACAATTATTTTTTAGATGCTTACGATATAAATTTTAACTATGAGGGACAGCAAACCACATTGTTCAAAAATACAGATATCGCCTTTTCACCTCGTACTGTAGCCTCAGCAAAAGCTACTTATTCACCATTAACTGGACTTGAGTTTTCATGGTCTACTAAATACGTGGGTAAGCAATTTTTAGATAACACCTCTAATGATAACAAATCAATTTCAGCATTTACATACTCAAACTTAAGCGCACACTATGCTTTTGCAATAGAAGGGTTGAGAGAAATAACGGTGGGAGCTACCGTTTACAATCTGTTTAATGCCTTTTATGAAAGTAATGGCTACACCTATGGTTACAGCTATGACAACCAAGTGGTGAATGAAAATTTTTATTACCCGCAGGCCGGAATAAATTTCATGGGGCAAGTAGCTTTTAAATTTTAGCGATCCCTTCAAAAACAAAACGGGCGGGTCCGGTGAGAAAAATATCGCTGTAGGCCATTCCGTTTTGTTTAAAATCCACTTTCAGCACTCCACCAACTGCTTTCACCCTTACCTTGTTTTGCTTGTTGGGGATAAGCCCTGCAACATGGGCGGCTAATGCCGTTGCGGTGATGCCGGTGCCACAGGCCAGCGTCTCGTCTTCGACACCACGCTCGTAGGTACGCATGTTTATTTGTGTGTTAACCACCTCTGCAAAATTAACATTGGTTCCAACCTTACGGTACTTTGAACTGTTCCTGATTTTTTTCCCTTCTTTAAAAACATCTAAACTACCCGGTTTTTTTCTAAAGGTAACGTAGTGAGGTGATCCTGTATTTAAATACCAATCGTTATTTACTTTTTTAATTTCAGCCACATCACTCATGCTGATACGGAAAATTCCGCTGTTGTTTTTTTCTTGTAAAACTGTGGCATGATGTATTCCGTCATATGCCAAAAAACTCATTTTTTTATCCACCAAATTTAATCTTCTTGCAAACAGTACAAAACATCTTGATCCGTTGCCACACATGCTACCCAGACCACCATCAGCATTATAGTAGTTCATCACCAACATGCCTTCCTTGTTTTTAGAAAGCATTATTAGCCCATCAGCACCTACACCAAAATGCCTATCGCAGAGGTGGGCTCTATTTTTTTTCTTCAGTGTGCTGTATTTTTTATCTCTGTTATCCAACAAAATAAAATCGTTGCCGGCACCTTCGTATTTGCTGAATTTAATTTCCATTATTCTGAATTTTTGGTGTAAAATTTCCCATGATCTCTTTTTGCAGTATTGGGCGCAAACTAAACAAGTATGTTTTGCGTTGTAAAGTTACGTTTTAAGAATTGACTTGGTTAAGGTTTTGTTAAGAGATGCTTCACAGTCATTTCATAGATACGAATATAATTTTGTAAGCGTTAAAGCAACTTAAATTAAAAACTAAAATAAAATAAAAGTATGATTGCGCAATTTAAAAATTTAGCCAGTGTTCTTTTAGTGGCTGCCGTAGGTGGTGCAACATCAGTTTCCATCTACAAACATTTTGAGGTTGATATGAAACCTGCCGTTATTAAAAACGCTCCGGTTCAAAAAGTAAATTTCACCGGAGAAATTCCTGCTTCTTTAAATTTTACAGATGCAGCCGAAAAAACAGTAGCAGCAGTTGTTCACGTTAAAACAACTTATAATTACCAACCCGTTAATCAGCTATTTAATCCGTTTAATTTTTTTGGTAACCCCGGGTATAACATGCCTCAACAACAACAGCAGTCTGCTGGTTCGGGTGTTATTATTTCTGATGATGGTTATATTGTTACCAACAACCATGTGGTTGCCGAAGCAGAAAAAGTAGAAGTTACACTTGATGATAAAAGAACGTACACAGCAAAAATAATAGGTAAAGATCCATCAACTGATTTGGCTTTAATTAAAATTGAAGATAAAGTATTGCCCTTTGTTTCCTATTCCAACTCAGATGAAATTAAGGTAGGACAATGGGTGCTGGCTGTGGGCAATCCATTTAATTTAACCTCTACAGTAACTGCAGGAATTGTTTCTGCCAAAGGTCGTAACATACATATACTTAATGACCAGCAATTTCCCATTGAGTCTTTCATTCAAACAGATGCGGCTGTAAATCCGGGTAACAGTGGTGGCGCATTGGTAAATACCAGTGGAGAACTTGTGGGCATAAATGCAGCCATTGCCTCTAACACCGGATCGTACACGGGATACTCTTTTGCTATACCTGCAAACATTGTTA
>JAYTNW010000369.1:0-10577 GCA_043748115.1 Bacteroidota bacterium
GGAAGCATTGTCACCCAGGGAGGACGAGTGTTGGCGGTCACATCATTGGATGCCAGTCGAGAGGCTGCAATAAATAAATCGTACAGTGAAATTGGAAAAATAACGTTTGAAAAACGCTATTACAGAAGCGATATTGGGGCGGACCTTAGAGCTTATAATGCCGATTAGTCTTTATCAGACTTTACCTTGTCGGCTAAGTAATTGCGTGTTTTACCACTCATTACTTTTTGCTCATACATCAACCAATACACACAGCCAAAGGCAATGGCAATAATGAAAAAGATAACTACGTACATGCCTATTGGTTCGATTAATTTAAAAATAAACTCGAAGAAGGCTGCAATGCCATGCCAAAATGCGCTTAACATACTTGATTAATTTTGCCCAAAAATAGTAAAATTAGTTTACAGATATTTACAAAAAATATTCATTATCTAGAATGCTTATCAAGGTTTTTAAGTCGGCACAGCCAATTTCGCTGTTTTACCTGCCTATTTTGGCGGCCTTGGTGGTTTATTTTGCCTTTAGGTTAAACCCGTTGCCTGTTGCTTTAGATCATGACCATGGCGTGCTTTATTCCTTTTTGCTACAAATACCGGGTACAAGCCAGCTTTGGGTATGCATGCTCATTTCGTTTGTGTTGGTTACCTTACAAGTATTGTTTTTTAACCGGATAATCGTGCAAAATGAGGTGCTTTATAAACCCAGCAATCTACCTGCATTGCTTCATTTGGTTTCCTTGTCAGTGCTTCCGGGTTTTTTGGGATTCACTCCTTTCCTGTTTATTAACACTTTGTTGTTGCTGGTTATACACAAAACCTGTAAACTCTACAAAGCACCGGGCGCTCTAGGTCTTGCCTTCGATGCATGCTTCATTCTTGCAATTTGCACCATGCTTTATTCGCCCTGCATATTGCTTCTTTTGTTTTTTATTATAAGCCTGTCTATTTTAAGGCCGTTTAACTGGCGCGAATGGATGGTGGCCGCCATGGGGTTTGTTACGCCATGGATATTGCTCACCGTGTTTTTGTTTTTATCTGACCAGCAAAGTACCACACACATGGCTGAGGATGTTACACGGTTAAAACCGTTTGTAAACTTTAAAACGCTTTCATCGTCACACCTGCTTACCATTTTTTCTTTGCTGTTTCTGCTTACCCTGGCCCTTCTTAAACTCCGAAATAATTTTTACAAAAATGTTATTAAGATGCGTAAGTACCAGCTTTGTTTTTTTGTGCTGCTGTTAATCATGCTTCTTATCATTATTATTCCTTTCCAACATACAGAAGCACGCTTTAGTCTTCTCGCTATTCCTGTTTCTGTTTTCCTGGCCTATTATTTTATGGTGTTAAAAAGAATTTTTGTGTTTGAGTTGTTGTTTACTTTGCTATTGGCCGTTGTGGCTTATAATTACATCAGATGAAAAAATATATACTCCTTTTATTTTTCTTTATTTTTAGCCTTACCGCTAAATCTCAAAGCCAATTTGAGTGGACCCTTGCAGATACGGCCAACGGAAATGCCTCTGGAATTTTGCTAACTTCTACAGGAGATTATCTCGTTACTGGTGGCACTTTTTCCTTCGGTTCTTTTAAAAGAGCTCTCCTCACTAAATTAGATTCAGCAGGCCATGTTCTTTGGGCAAAAACATTTGGCTACACTTATGCTGATAGGTTTTCGAGGTCTTTTGAAACACCTGAAGGAAATTATTTGGTGTCCGGTACTGTTGCTGATACCAACCGCCTCGATTTTGATATCTTAATGACCAAGCTCGACACATCAGGTGCTGTTTTATGGAGTAAGCAATACGGTAATCTTTCTTATGGTGAATACCTTCCTCCATTACACACGGTTGTGCAATTGCCCGACAGTGGATTTGCTTTAGTTGGAGGAACAGAGTTTTTTACTCCCCAAGGTGATCTCTTAATTATTAGAGCTGATAAAAATGGGGATACTTTATGGACAAGGGTCTATCAGGGAATTTATCGTGACGAGTTAGGTTCCATAAGTGCAACTGCTGATGGAGGATTTATTATTTGTGGCCGCACCAACAGTTTTGATAACTTTATCATGGACATTTTTTTATTAAAAATTGATGTTGCAGGCAATTTTCAGTGGGCAAAAAGATACGGAGGTTCCGTGTGGGATGAAGGCACTGGCGCATTGCAAACCTTTGACGGAGGATATGCCGTTTGCGGTTCGGTAAGGAGTTTTAGCTCAGCAGGTGAGTATGATGCCTTAATTTTTAAAACCGACAGTGCAGGAAATTTTCAGTGGGCTACTTCCCTTTCAGATACCTTAAACGATGTGTTTTACTCCATTGTTCAAACAGCGGACAGTGGGCTGGTGGCAGTGGGCAATGCCGAAAGTTTTTCTGGTTCTGACACAACAGATGTTATAATAAGTAAAGTGTCCTCCCTTGGAGTTCCGCTGTGGAGTAAAATTTATGGAGGTGTTAATACCGATGAGGCCTATTTATTGGAAACCACGGCCGATGGTGGACTCATGGCTTCAGGAATTTCCTACTCGTTTAACAACGGAAATCATTCCGATCCCTATCTCATTCGCACCGATGCTGATGGCAACAGTTGCACTTCTCAAAATGTATTTCCTGTTATTACATATCCAGCCCTTATTGAAGATACCGTAACTTTTCATCAGTTGCAGGGAGTACCGGTTGTTAACCATTTCCCTAATTTAATAAATGGTTCGTTGCTTAATGACATAGAGTGCCTGCAGTTTACCTCAGTAAACGAACAAATGGAAATGGAAGAATTACAGATTTATCCTAACCCTTTCAGTGAAAATTTTAGTGTTCGTTTAACAAGCCATATTCCTTTCTCTCTGCATAAAATAAAAATAGCTGATATTTTGGGTCGTGATGTTACTGCTTCGTTCCACAGCCGTGAATTTAATGATGCCGTCTTTTTTACCAGAAAAAAAAATGTGCCATCGGGAATTTACTTTGTGTCGCTAGCCAATGAAAAAAATACATGGAAAGTTGTAAAAGTTATAGCGAGATAAAACGATAGCTATAATTCGTAAATTTACAGCGTTAAATAATTGAAATAACGATCATGAAATTTGGTGTAGTAGTTTTTCCGGGTTCCAATTGCGATGAGGATATGGTATATGTCCTCAAGAATATAATGAACCAGAAAGTTGAAAAACTTTGGCATAAAGATCATACCCTTAAAGGATGTGATTTTATTGTTTTGCCTGGGGGCTTTTCTTATGGAGATTACCTGCGATCAGGAGCCATTGCCCGTTTATCACCCATAATGCAGGAAGTTATAGAATTTGCTCACAAAGGAGGTTTTGTTTTTGGGGTGTGTAACGGTTTTCAAATATTGTGTGAAGCACAGTTATTGCCCGGTGCATTGCTGCATAACGAAGGACATAAGTTTATCTGTAAAAATGTTTTTATCAAGGCCGAAACCGATGAAACCATTCTTACCTCTTCATTACGAATTGGAAACCCACTTAAAATTCCAATTGCACATGGCGAAGGACGTTTTTATGCTGATAAAGAAACGCTCCATAAAATGGATTTGAACGATCAAGTGCTGTTTCGCTATTGCGATGCCAATGGGTATGTAACTGAGGAAGCCAATCCAAATGGGGCTGTGCAAAATATTGCAGGCATTTGCAACGAAGGAAAAAATGTTTTTGGAATGATGCCTCACCCGGAGAGGGCAGCAGATGTGCTGTGTGGTAACACAGATGGGCAAGGAATTTTTAAATCAATACTTAACTACGTAACGGCTTAATGCCTTAACGTTTAAAACCAACCCGCACGATCAGATATCATGCCTTTTGATTTTAGCACAATCACTAAGATGATCATTGCTAAAAATGCGATACCGAAGGTAATGGTAAAAGTTTTGTACATGCTGGCTTCGCGTTTCAGCTTGGCCATTTTGTAAAGGTTATAAACGGCTTTTTCTGCACGGTAAAATGCGCTTTCGCCTTTTACTATATAATCAAAAGCACCGTATTTCATGGTGTCAACCGCTACCTCAATTTTATCCTGCCCCGAAAGCATCACAACCTCCGTTAATGGATTTTTACTCTTAACCTCTTTTAATATATCCAGGCCATTCATTGCTGAGGCCTGATTGGAGTTTAGCTGGTAATCTAAGAAAATCACATCAGGATTTTGCCCCAACTGCTCTAAGCACTCTTCTCCTGTTGAAAATGTTTTAATGGTAAAATTAGACATGGCCGAAAGGTGGTCTTTCAGCATATCCTGTTGCATTAGGTCGTCATCAACAACAAATATCAATGTGTTTTTTGCCATAGCGTTAATGGAGTGTGGGTACGAGGCGCAAGATTACGAATTAATTTTCAGCCAAAAAACTCCTAAGCTCATTTTCGCTCTGGCTGATCATGCTTTTAACAAGGGTCACTTTTTCTGGAACTTGTTCCAATCCGTGTTGGTTCATGGCATGTTCCTCAAGCGATTTAAGCAGTTCCTGCGCTGCCGTCATACCCATATATGCCACCTGTGACTTTAAAGTGTGTGCAGCGGTTTTTAGTTGTGGCCAGTTTTGTTGTGTGGCACTTTCTTCCACCATTGTAATTTGTTGGGCAGCTGTTTTTAGATACATGTCCACATATTTTTTTATACGTGTCTTGTCGCCACCACTAAATTTTTCTAGAAAGGTAAGGTTAGTAATTTTTTCCATGCAGTAAAAATAATTATTCTACCATTAAGTTGCATCCTCTAATCTCGGCATCATCAAAACGGCCTAATACTTCAAAAGAACCGTTTAAGTGTATCCTGCCTAAATCTTGTGTGGCAATAAAGGAACAACTGTTAAAATTGGCCAGATCTATAATATTAAGCCCACCACTTTTTCCTGCAGACACAACACTAAGTGGGTCATTGGTATCTCTTGCAAACACCCTCATCCAAGGCGGACATTTATAAATTCCGTTGCCATCACTATACGCTTGTGAAAGAAGCTCCGTCATTCCATATTCAGAATGAATGGCTTCAATAGAAAATGCCTGTTGCAAGATTGCATGAACTTCGCTTCTGATCATTTCTTCCCGTTTGCCTTTCATTCCTCCAGTTTCTAGCACTATTGTGTTGCGGAGCGGCATGGGATGCAGTTTGGCAAAATCAAGCAATGCATAGGTTACGCCCAGCAATATTGTTTTTTGCTTTTTCTCTTCCAACTGTTTAATTACTCCAGCCAATTTATCATATTCATTCAGGTAAAAACCACTATCTGGGTGTTTGCTTTCGCCCATAAGCTTTTCGCACATATAAACTAGGGATGAACCACTGCGCTCTAAGTAGGAGGGAAGCAAGGCAATAAAGCAGCATGAGGATAGGTCACCGTAAAGTTTTTTAAAGGTTTTTGTAAACGATTGTTCATAGAGCGCAACATCGGTAACAAAATGAGAACTGGTGACTGCACCTGTAGTTCCGCTGCTGGTAAAAATGGTGCTAACCTCATTAGATCCTGCTATAACTCTATGCGATTTAAACATTCTTATAGGCAAATAAGGTATCTGCTCCACTTTTTGAATAGAGGAGATGTCAATTCTTATTTGTTGCAAATAATTTTGGTACACCAAGTTTTCACGTGCCTGCAATCTGAAAATTTCCAGTGCTGTTATTTCAAAATCGAGGTCGGGCGCAAAAATGTCAGGCTGTTGCATATGCTGCGGATACAGTCAATTATCTACGTTAAAGTGAAGTCCCCTGTTTTCATCGCGGTCACTGCCGGCTTTTACAATGAGGTAAGCTACGTTTATGAGGTTGCGCAGCTCACATATTTTTGGTGAAAGCTCCCATCGCGCATAAAGATCTTCTGTTTCTAAGTATAGCAAACGCGTTCGGTCAATAGCTCTCTTTAGCCTCATGTCACTTCTAAAAATACCAACATAACTGCTCATAATCTCTTGCAACTCTTTACGACTTTGGGTAAGCAAAACCATTTCAGCCGCGTCACGTGGGGCAACTGCATTCCAATCGGGTATGCGCTCTTCAAAGGTTATGGAGTTAAAATTTTTGGTGGCATGCAAAAAAGCGCGATGTGCAAAAACAGTGGCTTCCAGCAACGAGTTAGAGGCAAGCCTGTTGGCACCATGCAAGCCGGTTGATGCACATTCGCCAACGGCATACAAATGTTTAATTGACGAACAGGCATCTTCGTTTACCTCAATTCCTCCACATAAATAATGCTGTGCAGGTGCAACAGGAATACAGTTGGCGGCAACATCAATTCCTTTTCCTAAACACTTGCTGTAAATATTTGGGAAATGCTCTTTAAACTTTTCAATATCTAAATGGCGGCAGTCTAACAACACAAAATCATCGCCTCGTTTTTTCATCTCACTGTCAATAGCACGTGCAACAATATCGCGTGGAGCCAAAGAGCCGCGCTCATCATACTGTTGCATAAACTCATTTCCGTCCTGCGTTTTTAACACTGCGCCAAACCCTCGAACGGCTTCTGAAATAAGAAAAGAAGGATTGTCGCCAGGACTGTACAATGCTGTTGGATGAAACTGGATAAACTCCATGCCGTTTACTTTTCCCATAGCGCGATAGGTCATGGCTATACCATCACCAGTGGCAATTACCGGATTAGTGGTGGTTTTATACACATGCCCTGCACCGCCTGTAGCCATTACCGTAATGCGTGATAACATGGTTTCAACATTGCCCGATTTGGTGTTTAACACATAGGCGCCAAAACAGGTAATGCCGGGTGTGTTGCGCTTAATATATTTTCCTAAGTGATGTTGGGTCAGTATATCAACAGCAAACAAATGGGTGTGCAGTGTAATGTTTGGATGTTGATGTATGCGTTGCAACAACTTTCTTTCTATTTCAAGTCCCGTTACATCTTTATGATGTAGCACCCGGTGTTCGGAGTGGCCGCCTTCTTTGGCCAGGTCATAGTTACCGGTCTTTGTTTTGTCAAACTCGGTTCCCCAGTCAATAAGCTCTTGTATGCGCTCTCCACTTTCATCAACCACCATGCGCACAATTTTTTCATTACACAGGCCGTCACCGCAAACCAAGGTGTCCTGTATGTGCTTCTCGGTGGTGTCATCACCCACACCCGTGTTAAGCACTGCAGCAATGCCGCCCTGTGCATATTTGGTGTTGCTTTCATCCTCATTGGCTTTGGTGATTACTGTTACTTTGCCATGATCTGCCGCCTTAAGCGCAAAACTTAGCCCGGCAATGCCCGAGCCTATCACTAAAAAATCGGTTTTAACAGCCATAAAATCTTTATTAGTACAAACTTTACAACAGCAACTATGTTTACTTTTGCAATTGATTTATTTAACTGCACAAAGGTAAAATAACATGAGTACAACACGCAATCATCAGGTTTATGCTGAGCTTACACCCAACCCCAACAGTGTTAAGTTTGTGGCCGACCGCCCCCTACTTTTTGAAGGCACCGTGGAGTACAAATCAAAGGAAGAGGCCATCAACAGCCCTATTGCCTTGCAGTTGTTCGATTTTACGGGAGTGAAATCTGTATTTATCACATCCAACTTTATCACCATTACCAAGGAAGCTGATATTGACTGGTACGATATTACCAACCTGCTTCGTGTTTTCATTAAAAGCTTTTTAGATTCGGGCGAAAAATTATTTTTAACCGACCCTGCCACCCATAAAACCGCAGAGGTTGCCGAAAAGCCAATAGAGCAGGCCAAAGCACCTGCTGAGCAACAAAAGCAAACGGCACCTTATGCTGAGCTTACTGCCGAAGAAAATTTAGACATTGAGCAAAAAATAATACAAATGCTTGATGAGTATGTTCGCCCTGCAGTGGAGGGCGATGGTGGCGCCATTGATTTTAAATCATTTGATCGCGGGGTGGTAACCGTTGTTCTTAAAGGATCATGCAGCGGCTGCCCCTCATCTACATTAACGCTTAAGGCTGGTATCGAAAACCTTCTCAAGCGAATGATACCGGAGGTTACTGAAGTGATGGCTGAACAGGCCTGAGAAAATCTTTTTTAAAATGCCGACATCATAGCCTGAAGATCTTTTTCAATCTCCATTCCTTTATCGTGATGTATGGCATTCATTCCAGCATCCTGCGCGCCTTTTGCATTTTCCATGTTGTCATCAATAAAAACACACTCCTGCGGCTTTAAATTGTGCTCACGCATCACCAAGTCGTAAATCGCTTTTTCGGGTTTACGGTGTTTGGTGTTAAAGGAATAATACGCGTGAACAAATATATCCTCAAACTTACCTTTGCCGTAAGTGCCGTTAAGGCGGCTTATAAAAGAGGCATGGTGTATTACATTGGTGTTACTTAACAAAAACAATTGGTATCGGCTGCCAAGCTCTTTTAAAAATTCAAAACGCTCTGGTGTTAGCTCACCCAGCATTGCATTCCAAGCAAAATCAATTTCTTCGTCTGGTATGGGGCGGTTATAGTGCTTGCGAATATCATTTCTGAAAGCCTGTGGACTTGTTTTTCCCTTCTCAAAATCATCAAAAAAATGCTCCTGCTTTTTCAGCGAAAACAGCTCTTCAAAATTGCTCATCCCCAGTCGCTCAAACTCTTCTGCTGTTTTGCCGGCATCAATAGGCAGCAACACTCCGCCAAAGTCAAAAATTATGTTTTTTATCATCCTTAAAAACTAATTTGGTAATTGACTGCAAAAATATAATTTTGCACCCCTTAAAAGTTAATAAGCAAAAATTCTTTTTAGGGCCCTTAGCTCATTCGGTTAGAGCAACAGACTCATAATCTGTGGGTGGTTGGTTCGATTCCAACAGGGCCCACCTCCATGCGCAAGGTTTAAAGTTGTTCCATTCAATTTTAAACCTTGCGCATTTTTAAAACAAACCGCCATAGTTGTAAAGCATGATGTACTAACGTATGGCAAAAGGTTTCCTTGCTATATGTAAGCATTGTGATACGTAAAGCTTTTTTTTACATAGAATAACAGGAGACATATATACTCGAAAACAACAAGCCTGAGATGTGGTGTTATGTAATCTTGCCAGCATGTTAAAACCTTTTTATTTAGTGCAATAAAGGTTAAGGTGAATAAAAATAGCGAAACCGCGGGCTGTAAATGGCCATGGTGGTGTAAATCCTTGCGACCTGCTAACCGTAACCCAACAGTAAACTTTTAGGCATATTTTCTGTTTTGTTCAATAAATCAAATCCATAATATTTTGATTTTCACATTAAAAACCTATTTTTGCGCCCCCGTTGGAAATATTGAAGAACGAAAAAATTTTTATAGATCATGACAAAAGCAGAATTAGTTAACGAAATCTCTATTAAAACCGGTGTTGAAAAATTAGTGGTACAAAACATCGTTGAGTCCATGATGAAGGTAGTAAAAGGAGCCTTAGTCAATGAGGACAATGTGTACCTGCGTGGTTTCGGAAGTTTCATCGTTAAAAAAAGAGCGCAAAAAACCGGCCGTATCATCACCAAGAACACGGCCATCATTATCCCCGAGCATTTTATCCCGGCTTTTAAACCCGCTAAAACTTTTACCGACAAGGTTAAAAACGCCCACAAGAAAAAAGAAGCACAACCGCAGATGTAATCTGCCATGGGCTTCAATCGTAATTATTTCATTATTATAGTTGCTGCCACGGCAGCGGTTGGCGGTATGTTTTTGTTGCCACAGCAATCGTCCTCCAAAAAGGAAAAAACTGCTGATGCTCAGCAAGCAACATCCTCTTTGTTCAACATCACCCAATTTATGGCCGATTCCAAATCGCGCCTCCAACCGGGTGATTTGATAAAGCTCGAAAAATTTTCTGCCTTTACCCAACAGGCAGATTATGATTCGGCTGCAGCGTTGTGGGACAAAGCCGGCATTCCAGCAATAGCAGCTACTGTTTTTGAAAAAAAAGCTGCCGCTGACAAAACAGAGATAAGTTATCTTAACGCTGCCTATCGTTATTTTGATGGTTTTAAAATGGCCGAAGACTCCTTGGAGCGCAGCTATTTTGTGGATAAAGCCATAGAAAATTACAACAAGGTACTTGCTCTAAATTCCGAAAACCTTAATGCCAAAACCGATTTGGGCATTTGTTATGCCGAAGGCACCAGCAACCCCATGAAAGGTATAACCCTGTTGCGTGAAGTTGTTCAAAAAGACCCTAAACATGAAAATGCACAACTGAATTTAGGCTTTTTGTCTGTAAAATCGCGGCAGTTCGACAAGGCTCTTGAACGATTTAACAAAGTGCTGGAAATTAACCCTGGTCGTATTGATACTTATGTGTTTATTGGACAAACCTATCTTCAAATGGGCGACAAGGAAAAGGCCATCCAAAGCTTCGAAAATTTTAAATCGCTTAGCAATAATGATAAGGCCATTGCAGAAATTGATGCCTATTTAAAAGAATTAAAGGCCCAGCCCTGATTGTTTAATCATTTTTTGTACATTTGCACCCCCTTACAATAGGCTTATAGGTCACGAATACAAGTAGTTAAAAATATATTTATTTAAAAAATTTATCACATGCCAAGCGGAAAAAAGAGAAAGCGTCATAAAATGGCAACTCACAAGCGCAAAAAAAGATTGAGAAAAAACAGGCATAAGAAAAA
>JAYTNW010000370.1:0-3658 GCA_043748115.1 Bacteroidota bacterium
GGCATTGTAACATTTGTACTCTTTTATCAAAAAAGGCTGCTTGCTAACCGACTTCACCTAAGCGCCTTGGAAGCTCAACACCAGGATGAATTGCTACGGGTAACTATTGATAAAGTTGAAGAGGAAAGAAAGCGAATAGCGCGTGATTTGCATGATGAGATTGGTTTGCAATTCACACTCCTAAGCAGAAAAATGGAACAAGCTATTGTTGTTCCTGAAAACAATGCACAAAGGAGCCTTCACGAAGAGATGCGACAATTAGCCGATACCGGATTGAACAGTACCAGACGTATTGCTTATGCCCTTGTGCCGCCTGAGTTGGAAACACTAGGGTTGGTTACTGCGTTAGAAAATTTTTGTCGCCATCTTAACCAATCAGTGAGCTTGGATATTTCTTTTGATGCATTGGAGGTTAAGGATGACATTAATGACAAAGTAAGTTTGGCTCTTTTCCGAATTACCCAAGAGCTGTTTGGTAACACACTTAAATATGCAAATGCAAAAAATATAGCTTTGTTGCTTAAAACCAATGCGATGAAATTAACCTATATTTACCATGACAACGGGAAAGGATATAACGCAGTGGAAGTGAATAAAAGGGGAGGGCTTGGCCTTAGAGGAATTGCTAATCGAGTAAAAATGGCAGGTGGCAATATGGAAGTAATCACAGGGCTGGGTATTGGCGTTAAGGTGACCATTGAAATAGGAGAAGAATAGTATGCAGGACGTTATTAAACTTGCTGTAGTTGATGATCAGGATCTGTTCAGAGAATGCTTCACCAGCATTGTGAGCAAACTTCCTGGAATTGAAATAACCGTAGAGGCCAACAATGGAAAAGATTTACTTGAGAAGTTAAAATCCATAGAATATCACCCTGACGTTGTGTTGTTAGATTTGGATATGCCGGTGATGAACGGTGTGGAAACAACCAGGCGACTTCGAAGTAACTATCCGAATGTTAAGATCATCATTTTATCAATGCATGATGAACAAAAATATATTTTCCGGATGTTACAATTAGGTATTCACGGGTATCTGGCAAAAAATGCACAACTTGAAGATGTGCAGAAAGCAATTACCTCAGTGCACAAAAATGGTTTTTACTTTAATGAAAAACTTGTAACGCTTCTTAAAGACAACACCGGTGACAATACGGTTTCAGAAAATCCGAAGCTGGATCTTGATTTTACCAAACGCGAATTGGAAGTGCTAAAGTTAATATGCCTGGAATATACCACCATTGAAATTTCTGAACGACTTTTCTTAAGTGAGAGAACCATAGAAGGGCATAGGCAAAACCTGATAAGCAAAACCAACAGCCGCAACATAGTAGGTTTAGTGGTATTCGCAGTAAAAAACAAACTGGTGGAACTTTAAATGGAAAATAATTTAAAGCGAATCAACAAATTCATTAGCGAAACGGGCTACTGCTCACGCAGGGAGGCTGATAGGCTTATTGAAGAAGGCAAGGTAACCGTTAATGGGCAGGCACCAGAAATGGGAATGAAGGTGAGTATTAGTGATGAGATAAAGATAAACGGGGTGTTATTAAACGCAAAGCCTAAACCTGTTTACATCGCTTTTAATAAGCCTGTGGGTATCACTTGCACCACAGATTTCAATAAGCAAGATAACATTATTGATTTTATCGGCTTTCCTCAACGCATCTTCCCAATTGGAAGATTGGATAAACCATCTGAAGGTTTAATTTTTTTAACCAACGATGGCGATATTGTAAATAAAATTTTGCGTGCAGGTAACAATCATGAAAAGGAATATGAGGTAACTGTTGAACAAAATATTTCCTCTGATTTTGTCGCAAAAATGTCCAATGGAGTAGCTATTTTAGATACGGTAACCCAAAAATGTAAGGTAGAGCAAACAGGAAAAAATCGTTTTAGTATTATTCTTACCCAAGGCCTTAACCGGCAAATCAGGCGCATGTGTGAAACGCTAGGCTATTCGGTGCAAAAACTAAAACGTACACGAATAATGAACATTTCGCTTAAGGGCATTGAAAAAGGGCAATGGCGTTACCTTACCGATGTTGAAATGGAAACCATTAACATTTTGGTTCAGCATTCAAGTAAAACAGAAGAGGCCTCTTATTTAAATTCTGATGAGATTGAATAAGTAAATAAGCGCATGAATTAATTTGAAACCACTTTTGATCTAACAATATCATCCATAATTTTTAGATGATGCTTGGTATGTATTTTTAAAAATCGGATGGTCGCTTCTATGTTTAACATTCCAAAATAGGGATGAGAAAAATGAGCGTTGGCAGGTAAGGTTTCCAGCATTAACACACGCTCTCTAGCTGCAAGTATGGTTTTGGTTAAATGTTCCCGATCAATACCTGCTGTAGGCTGCACCGTTTGGGGCGCTTTGCCACGCCCTCTAGGAATGGTGTTGAAGGCGTAAACAATACTTCTATTAATATTAAATTTCCACCTGTAGTTTTCCGGTTCCGATTGTTTTAATGCAGCGGTTATTTTTATTATCACCAACAAAGTGTGTTCCATGTGCCAACCAACCGTTGATGTTGAAACAGCAGGATCTGCCTTTTGATAATATGCCAGTTTATTTTCTATGTTATCAATGAAAGAATTTAGTTTTTGCATAATAATCGGTTACCAAGTGTTTAGATTAGTCTGTAAAGCCATTCCCATCAAAAATATAGGTTATAAGTTAATCGTCAATCGCTTAAATCTTTTTGTTTTAACACCCACTTAAATCATCGTTTTTAGTCATAAAAAGGAAAACGTTTTTTTTGAATTATAAAGCCAAATTCAAATGATGGCCGCCAACGGAATTCTAGATGTGGCTACGGGTTGCTTATTAACATGACTCTGTTAAAAAGCCATCTGGGAATTTCGTAACATAGGTGTTATCCACTATACTTTTGGTCATACAAACTAAAAATTCTATTATGAACAAAATCTCAAAAATTATTGTTGCCGGCTGTGCATTAGCGGTAACTACATTTTCTGCAAATGCGCAAATTAAATTTGGTCCACTTTTAGGATTAAATTTAGCTAACCAAGCAGGTGATGTGGAAGATAATGCAATAAAACTTGGTTTTCATGTTGGAGGAGTTGTAGGCATTGGTCTTACTGAAAAATTAACGCTGGAGCCGGGAATTCAATTTTCGATGAAAGGTTCTCAAAGTTCAGAAGATAGCAAATACAAATTGAACCTCAACTACATTGATATTCCTGTTAATTTGCGCTATTACTTTGGTGAAGATCAAACTGGATTTAACATTGGAGTTGGACCATATTTTGGCTTTTTAATGTCTGCAAAAGCAAAAGCTGATGATGATGACACTGATGTAAAAGACTTTATTAACGGATTAGATTTGGGATTAAACGTAGGTCTTGGATATCAATTAGAAGGTGGTTTTGGTTTTGGGGCTAGCTATGGTTTGGGATTTGCCAATACAATCAAAGATCCAATTGATGATGAAAAAGCTACCAATACTAATATTCAAGTTTCCATTCGCTACATGTTAGGCGGAGGTAAATAAAAATAATTATTAACTCATCGTTTGCTGAGAAGGGAGCTTGTAAAAGGGCTCCTTTTTTATTGTGGTTACATTTTCTGTACTTCGTTCTACTCTTGTTGCACTAGTCAATTTATGCTAATTTATTTTAT
>JAYTNW010000371.1:0-2429 GCA_043748115.1 Bacteroidota bacterium
TTTGCGGTTGGTTGCATTTTGCAGATCCAGCGACCAGGTGACTGTGCTATGCGTTCTGTTGCGTTTAACGCTGAACTTAAGATCTGTTCTGAAATAATCTTTGTTTTTTATTGTGTAAGGTCTGTGATGATCGTAAACGGTTTCCCCTTTTTGCACTGATGCTTCAAGGTCAATGGGAGTTTCGCGCAAGCCGCCACTGTACATAGCCTTAATGTTCACCCCTAAAATACGTCCGCGAAAGGCCGCTCTTGTTTTAAATTCTTTTCCTGCTGTAAAACTTCCAGCGTAGTTGCCATTAAAACGTGTGTTAAACCATTTACCGTTAAGGGTAGAAAATTTTGAATCGTAAATAGAGGTGGACAACAAGAAATAAAGATCTTTACGCATGTACTGCTCAAGCATAATTTCCAAACCATAGTTTCTTCCTTTTCCTTTATTTACAAGGTAATCGGTGGTAAACCCACCTTCAGAGTTTAGTAAAGAAAGATTTTTGTCAGCCTCAGTTCCTACCGGTATGTTGTACAGTTGTTGAGCATATACTTCAGTCTTAAGGTGTAAAAACTCATTTAGCGAACGATCATAACCCAAAACCAAATGATGGGCTTTGCTTAAACCAATGTTTTTATTTGGATAGAGAAAACCACCATCTGCCTGCTGCACTTGGGCAAAATAAACACCTAGCGGTTGTAACTGCCCATGCAGCCCATAGCCAATGCTAAACGATTGGGAAGGGGTGAGGTGGTACTTTAATGAACCGCGTGGTTCTATTGAATAGGAATTGTTTTTGGCTAACAGTAAGCCGTGAACGCCTCCAACCATGGATATTTGTTCGGAAAATTTATAGCTCCACTGCGTAAATGCCTGAAATGAAGTGGTTTTCCCTTTTTGAGAGATCAGTGTTTTTTGTTTAGCGTCAGCCAAGTCATATTCTATATTTTTGAACGAGTATAAAAGTTGATTAATTGTTAACCCTGATTTAGAACTCAAGCGCGGACTTATTTTTTTTATGAGAGTTGTGGAGGCTGATAACCTGCTTTCCGAATAATCCAGATCTATGTCTCTACGTGTCGAATAATCTTCGAGCAATTTATCTTCGTTATATAACTTGTCAGCCACTGCAAACGAAACCGAACTACGTAAAAATGTATTTGAATTTATCGGCAACACATGGATTAACCCTGTTGTTCCTGTCGCACTTGTAAAATCACGATTGTATCTTTCAAAACTATTTTCCCATTTTGTAGAATCTTTTTTAGCGTCAACCGTCTGTTTGGAGAAACCGCCAAAACCAAACAATGAAAAGTTCCCATATTTTTTGGTCGGCATAAAAACATTATAAGATACATCTTGAAAGTTTGTTACACCTTCACCTACCTGCACACCTATATTTGAGAGGAGAGATAGTGTGCTATAACGGTAATTCACAAGATACGAGCCATCATATCCTTTTTTAAATGGCCCTTCGGCAGCTACATCCATACCCAGCAAACCGGTCTGGAAAGTATATTCGCGTTTTTGATTATTTCCTTTTCTAAGTTTAAGGTCAAAAATGCCACTCAATGCGTTTCCATATTCAGCAGCAAAGGCCCCTGTTGAGAAATCAGAATTGCTTAACACCTGAGCACTCAAAATGGATATCCCTCCGCCTGATGTTCCAACATTGCTAAAATGGTTGGGGTTTGGTATTTCTACACCTTCCATTTTCCATTGCAGGCCATTTGGGGAGTTGCCGCGGATGGCAATAGCATTGTTGCCATCGTCTGTTGATACCACACCTGAAAAAGCTGTGGCCATACGCCCCGGATCATTCACCGCTGCTGCGAATTTTTGAGTTTCTTCTACTGAAAATGTTCTTGCGCTTATCTGCGAGTATTCGTTAAGGGGTTTGTTTTTTTCGACCTTACCGATTACCACCACCTCTTTTCCCTGAATGATATTTTCTTCGAGGGATAGTAGCAGGACACTTTCTTTTCCTGAGTTCACAATAATATTCGGAACCGTAATTTCCTTGTAGCCCATGAAGGAGATCCTCAGAGATTGTTTGCCAACGGGTACCTGCTTTATAGAAAAGGTTCCATTGGCATCAGCGGTGGTGCCTGTAAAATTATCAGCGTTTAACAAAATTATGCTTGCACCGGGTAATGGTGATTGGGTAATGTGGTCAACCACAGTTCCACGGATAGTTTGTGTAAGGGTTTGAGCAAGTGCAGTTGTTACACAGCATAAGAATACTGCTGCCATTGTAATACTTCTGTTTATCATAAACGAATTTGTTGTTGTTTTTATTAAAGACAACACAAGTTCGTTATACCCCTATCCGTTATTAAAAAAAAGTGCAGCTAAAAAAATCGTAATGCCAGTTTTGCTCCAACCCAAAATGTGGACTCATAATTGTCTTTCCTTGTTTCTTTGTAAAAAGAATAAGGAGC
>JAYTNW010000372.1:0-6126 GCA_043748115.1 Bacteroidota bacterium
TTATTTAACCCACATTAGCCACCAGCTTGGTTTGCACACGGAAGTGGAGAATGAACTTCCGGAAAATGTTTTTTTGGCGTTTGATGGGTTGGAGATAGATTTGCAGTAGCGCGCTTGACTAACAGAATTAAACCAAGTTACATTCTCTCCGGAACATCAATTCCCAACAGCCCTAACGATTTTTTGATGGCAGCCGCACATTGCGAAGAAAGTTGCAACCTGAAAAGGCTTGTATTAACCTCCGTAACGTCAATGATGGCATTGTCATGGTAAAACTGGTTAAACGCCTTGGATAAATCATACACATAATTTGCTACCACTGCCGGAGATAGCCTTGCTGCTGCTTCATGCACTATTTCTTCAAACCTCAGTATGGCTTTAAGCAATTCTTTTTCTTTATCGTTAACGGAATAACCTTCAGCGTTAAAATTTGAATAGCCTGCAAGTTCCTTTATCTGCAATGCCCGCCTCAGCACTGAACAAATGCGGGCATGAACGTATTGTATATATGGCCCGGTGTTGCCATGTATCTCTACACTTTCAGCAGGATTAAATAACATTCGCTTTTCTGGATCTACCTTTAAAATGTAGTACTTAAGTGCCCCCAAGCCCAGCATTTTGTATAACTGCTGCAATTCCTCATCAGAAAACTCATCAACCTTTCCGAGTTTTTGTGTTTCATCCTTAGCGGCATTAATCACTTCATTCATCAAATCATCGGCATCAACAACAGTACCTTCACGCGATTTCATTTTGCCGCTAGGAAGATCTACCATAGCATAGCTTAGGTGCTGCAATTGGCCTGCCCAATCATGCCCCAGTTTTTTTAGCGTTTTAAACAATACCTTAAAATGATAATCCTGCTCATTGCCTACCACGTAAATCATCTCATCAAAACCATACTCCTCATATCGCTTTTGCGCAGTACCTAAATCTTGTGTAATGTAAACAGAAGTGCCGTCAGAGCGTTGCATAATCTTGCGATCCAATCCTTCGTTTGTAAGATCAATCCAAACGGAATGATCAGCATCTTGCTCCAAAACACCTTTTGCCAATCCTTCTTTTACTATATCTTTTCCGAGAAGATATGTGTCTGACTCATAATAAATCTTATCAAAATCAACACCCAAATTTTTGTATGATACAGCAAAACCATCGTACACCCATCCGTTCATCATTTTCCAAAGATCAATGGTTTCTTTGTCGCCTTGCTCCCATTTTATCAGCATCTCCCGCACTTCCAACATAATTGGAGATTTTTTTTCAGCATCTTCTTTGCTCATGCCATTGGCAACAAGCCCATTTACTTCTTCTTTATATCTTTTATCAAACTCCACATAATACTTTCCCACCAAATGATCTCCTTTTATTCCTGAAGATACAGGGTTTTCTCCGTTGCCATATTTTTTCCATGCCAACATAGATTTACAAATGTGGATACCGCGATCGTTAACAATATTTACTTTAACCACATTTTTACCTGCTGCCTTCAAAAGCTTGGCGACAGAATAGCCTAAAAGAATATTTCTCATGTGCCCCAAATGCAAAGGCTTGTTGGTGTTGGGCGATGAGTATTCTACCAACACCGGTTTTGAATTTACATCGGGCTTATTAATTCCAAAGTCGGGATTTGCTGCCGATTGTGAATATAATTGCAACCAAGCTTTGTTATCAATACTTATGTTAAGAAAACCTTTAACAACATTATATCCCGATACCATGGAAGAATGCTGCTGGAGGTATTCACCAATGAGTTTGCCGGTTTCTTCTGGTGATTTTTTTGAAATTTTTGTGATCGGAAAAACAACTAAGGTAAGGTCACCTTCAAATTCTTTACGTGTTGCCTGAAAGGAAATAAGTTTTTCATCGGCAGAAATTCCGTAAAGTTCTATGAAAGCTTTTTGCGTAATAGCTGTAAGTTGTTTTTCGAATTGCATTTCTATTTGTTGCGGCTGTTAAGTTTATTTTGAATTTTATGTTTTAAGGTCAACCCATAAAACTAAGAGAAGATTATTTTACGCATAAAGCGTGAGATGGCCAGACGTTTATTTGTAAATAGCATTTTTTGCTGCCAGCAAAGTATTTTGCAACAAGCCAATAATGGTCATGGGTCCCACTCCACCCGGAACCGGTGTAATGAAACTACATTTAGGCGAAACCTCTTTAAAGTTCACATCGCCTTTGAGGCGAAAACCACTTTTGGCTGTACCATCCATAACGCGAGTGATGCCAACGTCAATTACCACAGCGCCTTCGCGCACCATGTCACCAGTAATAATTTCAGGAACACCAATTGCAGCCACAAGAATATCGGCTTGCCTTGTATATGATGCGAGGTTCACTGTTTTACTATGGCAAATGGTCACCGTGCAATTTCCCGGTTTGTCATTTCGGCTCAACAAAATACTCATGGGCATACCAACAATATTGCTGCGTCCTATCACCACACAATGCTTGCCTTGAGTTTCTACATTGTATTTTTCAAGAAGTTGCATAATACCTTTAGGCGTTGCGGCTACATAGCAAGGTTTATTTTGCTGCAGCCTTCCTGCGTTTATCGGATGAAAACCATCTACATCTTTCGAAGGAGCAATAGCCTCATTCACCTTTTGTGGGGAGATGTGATTAGGAAACGGAGATTGGACAATTAAACCGTCAATTAAAGGATCAGAATTAATCTCCTGTATTTTATCTAAAACCTCGGCCTCGCTAACCGTGTTTTCATAACGGATAAGTGTGGATCCAAACCCTACATCACCACAGGTTTTAATCTTATTGCTTACATAGGTTTCACTCGCGCCATTATTGCCAATAAGCATAACGGCCAAATGAGGAGCACGCAAGCCACGGCTACACATGTCAGCAACCTCAGCTTTTATTATTTGCTTATATTCTTCTGATGTTGCTTTACCGTCTAATATCATTGGTATAAATAACGAATAATTACGAATTTAAGAATGATGAGAGCTGCTTTAGGATTTACTTCGCCAACCGGATTAGCGTTATTAGCGTTTCATATTCGGCATGTTGCGCATCATGTTTTTCATATTTCCCGAAGTCATCATTTTCATCATTTTGCGCATATCATCAAATTGTTTTATCAGTTTATTCACTTCGGGCACATCGGTGCCACTGCCTGCAGCAATGCGTTTTTTTCTATTCCCGTTTATCAAATCGGGCTGCACACGTTCAGCAGGGGTCATGGATTGAATAATGGCCTCAATGCTTTTAAAAGCGCTATTATCAATGTCCATATCTTTCACTGCTTTGCCGGCACCGGGTATCATGGAAACAAGGTCTTTAATGTTTCCCATTTTTTTAATCTGTTGCAATTGTCCTAAAAAATCGTTGAAGTTAAACTGGTTTTTCGCAAATTTTTTCTGAAGCTCCGCTGCCTGCTTTTCATCAAACTGCTCTTGTGCTTTTTCTACCAGTGAAACAATATCACCCATCCCGAGGATACGGTCGGCCATACGCTGAGGGTAAAACACATCAAGCGCATCCATTTTTTCGCCTGTTCCCACAAATTTAATGGGTTTGTTTACCACGGACTTGATAGAAAGCGCTGCACCACCTCGGGTATCGCCATCTAACTTCGTCAACACCACCCCGTTAAAATCGAGTCTGTCATTAAACGCTTTGGCCGTGTTAACGGCATCCTGTCCCGTCATGCTATCCACCACAAACAAAATCTCATCGGGCTTAATTGCATTTTTAACAGCAGCAATTTCAGACATCATCTGCTCATCAATAGCCAAGCGGCCAGCTGTATCCACAATTACCACTGTGTTGCCATTGCGTTTAGCCTGTGCAATTGCATTTTGAGAAATGCTCACTGGGTTTTTATTTTCCGGTTCGCTATACACCTCAACGCCTATTTGCTCCCCTAACACCTTGAGTTGGTCAATGGCTGCAGGGCGATAAATATCACAAGCAACCAACAATGGGTTTTTTCCTTTTTTAGTTTTAAGGTAAAGGGCTAATTTTCCTGACAAAGTTGTTTTTCCGGAACCTTGCAAGCCCGACATTAAAATGATGGTGGGGTTTCCTTTCAATTGCAACTCGCTCATTTCACCACCCATTAAGGCAGAGAGTTCGTCATGAGCGATTTTTACCATTAATTGCCCCGGAGAAACGGCTGTAAGCACATTTTGCCCAAGTGCCTTTTCCTTAACCGTATCAGCAAATGTTTTGGCAACTTTATAATTAACGTCAGCATCCAACAATGCACGCCTCACCTCTTTCAAGGTTTCTGCAACATTAATTTCTGTTATTTTTCCTTGGCCTTTAAGGGTTTTAAAGGCACTTTCGAGCTTGTCACTTAAATTCTCAAACATGGTTGTAAAAATGAGGTGCGAAGATAAGGAATTTAGGGCAGTTGCTTACTTTTAATGAAGGGGTGTTTTGACTATAGCGTAAAGAGGGCTGAGTGCACGTTAAACCTTATCCTATCCATGCAATTTCTTTTGGAAGGCCATTGGTGTGGTATTATTTATTTTCCGGAACAGCCTTACGAAATAAGACGCATCTTTAAAACCTAACTTCTCTGCCACTTCTTTAACTGAAAATTGGGTGTGAGACAACAAACGCATTGCTTCTAAGATTACCCTTTCTGCAAGAATTGCTGTGGTTGTTTTGTTTAAAGTGTCATTACAAATACGATTGAGGTGCTTGGGTGTAATGTTTAACATTTGTGCGTACTTACTCACTTTTAAATGCTTAGGATAATGCTCTTCAATAAGTCTTTTAAAGGCTTGTAGCTTCTCCAAATAATTCCCAAGGACTTGATACTGTTCACTTCCCTGCCGATCAAAGTGCGGTTCCGCTTCTAAATATAGAAGGTCGGCTAATGCAAGTAATTTACGTTCGTTACGGCTGCTGCTAAACTCGTTCCACACGGCTGCCATGCGTGGTAGTATGCCCTCGCATAAATCAGAATTACATTTTAGCATTCTATGTCCTGAAAAGGTATTAAAAAATGGATAGTCACTTATTTTATGTGATGCAAAAACGCTGTCATAAAACTGGGCTGAATGAAAAAAAATAAATCCTTCCACATCAGCAGAAAGTTTCCAGTGGTGAACCTGGCCAGGCGACATAAAAAACAGGCAACCGGGAGAAACTTTATACTTAGTAAAATCTATGGTGTGCGTACCCGTGCCTTTGGTGAAATAGATAGAAAGATAAAAATCATGCTTATGCGGCCTATTCACAAAACCATGATGTACAATGTGGCTGCTTAACTTATTTGCATAAAATGATTGCTGGCGCGATTCAAAATCCTGCACCTGATAAATAGGAATGTTTCTCATTTTGGCCATAAAATAAAATGTCCTTTTTGTACCATAAACTGCGAATTTAAGACAACTTTTCTGTTTCAATACCACAGATATTTGTTGCATCAATAAAAAAAACAAAATGGAGACTTTAAAAGGAATAGCAAAAGGTAGTTGTCCTGTTTGTGGAAAGGGTAAGATATTTAAAACAAATTACCAATGGTATAAAACCCCTGAAATGAATAAAAGCTGCCCTCATTGCCATTTTGTTTATGAAAAAGAACCTGGATTTTTCTGGGGTGCAATGTACGTTAGTTATGGCATTGGCATTGCTGTATCGCTCGCTATTTTCGGATTATGTCAGTTTATTTTTACCGACCCGTTCGACCTGCGGATTATACCTCTTGTAACTTTAAGCTTGCTATCCATAAGTTTAATAAACTATAGGTATTCTCGCATTATATGGATTTATCTTTTTGCCCCTAAAAAAAACAATGACCTAACGGTTAGTATTGAAGATTAGGTTGGTGTTTACGCGCCCTGATTTTATCAATACAATAATATGTTACTTGCGTGCTTAAAACTCCTAATGCTGCACCTGCCAACACATCGGTTGCCCAATGCCTGTTGTTATACATCCGCATGTAACCGGTGGTGGCTGCAATCAAGTATCCGCCTACTGGTATCCAAGGCGAAACGTCTTTATATTCCTGCCTCAAAAATTCAGCGGTCATAAACGCAGTTGCGGTGTGGCCGGAAGGAAAAGAATTAAAACTACTCTTATCAGGACGCTGCACATGTGTTACTGTTTTTAAAGTGGTAACCAATGTTCCAGTTACCATAACTGCAC
>JAYTNW010000373.1:0-6067 GCA_043748115.1 Bacteroidota bacterium
CAGGAGAAAGTTGGAAGGCGTTCCAGTATTTCATGTAGCCAATGATTTGGAGGACCTGTTAAGAGCCAACCAAGTGTCTAGTTTTATTATTGCTGAAAAGGTGGATATAGAGCGGATGAACGCTTTTATTGAAATTTGTTTAAAGTACAACACCAAGGTGCAACGTGTGCCTGCAGCCGGTAACTGGATAAATGGCCGCTTAAGTTTTAGCCAGATCAAAGAAATAAACATTGAAGATTTACTCGAACGCGATCCCATTAAGTTAGATGTGAACGAAATTAGGGGAGAGTTACAAGGAAAAACAATATTAATAACTGGTGCCGCTGGTTCTATTGGTTCAGAAATTGTGAGACAGGCCATTGCATATAAACCGGCTAAAATAATCCTGCTTGATACGGCTGAGTCGCCTCTTTATGAATTGGAACTTGCCATGAATGAAACCCATGCGGGCAATATGTGTGAATGCGTAATAGCCGATATACGTAACGAGGATCGCATGCGCAGGGTGTTTGATTATTTTAAACCTGAAATTGTTTTTCATGCTGCAGCTTACAAGCATGTGCCCATCATGGAGATTAATCCATCTGAAGCAATACTTACCAATGTTAAAGGCACAAAAATTCTTGCCGACCTTTCAGTAGCTTTTAAGGTAAAAAAGTTTGTAATGGTGAGCACAGATAAGGCCGTTAACCCTACCAATGTAATGGGTGCCAGCAAACGCGTGGCTGAGATCTATACCCAATCGCTAAACGATGTTTCAGACACCCAATTTATCACCACTCGATTTGGAAACGTATTAGGCTCTGCAGGCTCTGTTATTCCCCGCTTTAAAAAACAAATTGAACAAGGGTTGCCGGTTACGGTTACTGACCCTGAGATTACCCGCTTTTTTATGACCATTCCTGAGGCTTGTCAATTGGTTTTGGAAGCTTGTATGATGGGAAAAGGCGGTGAGATATTTATTTTTGACATGGGCAAGCCGGTGAAAATTGCTGACCTTGCCAGAAAAATGATAAAGCTTTCTGGCCTTGAGCCAGAGAAGGATATTAAAATTGTATATACAGGATTGAGACCTGGAGAGAAACTTTACGAAGAACTTCTCAATAAACAAGAAAACACATTGGCAACCCACCACAGTAAAATTTTAATAGCCAAAGTCCGTAAATATCCTTTCGGAGAAATTTCTAAAGAAATCTCTGATCTTACTGATCTTTTCAAATCTCAAAACAACATGGCGCTTGTATCGAAGTTAAAGGAAATAGTTCCTGAATACATCAGTAACAACAGCGAGTTTGAAAAACTGGACAGACAGCAAATCTGATTTTTAAAATAGGTTTACTTGCTTACTTTTTTTCTCCAGCTCAAGCAATTTTCTTTTCCTATCCAATCCTCCGGCATAACCCGTTAATGATCCATTGCTGCCAATAACCCTATGACAGGGAATGACTATGGCTACAGGATTTTTTCCATTGGCGCTGGCCACTGCTCGTATGGCTTTTAAATTGCCAACCCTTAGCGCCTGCTGATGATAAGAAACGGTTTTGCCATAAGGAATTTCTTCCAAATTTTTCCACACCTGCTTTTGAAACGCTGTTCCTGATGGATCAAGGGTTAATTCGAACTGCGTGCGTTTCCCAGAAAAATATTCGTCTAATTGCTTTTGTACAGCAGAGGCTGTTTCATCTGCTATTACTTCCAAGCCATCGTAATTATCATTAAACAATATAGATTGCACCACACCCTTTGATGTGGTAACGGATAAAAATCCTAATTCGGTTTTGATGAAAGAGGTACTGATGGGTTTCATTTTAAAAAAAAGATAGCTTTTATATTGCTATGCTTCACTCATTTCTTTTTCGATTGCACTATCGTAAGCATTTTTGAAATCTTTAACCTGTCCGAAATTTTCTCCGTCAACCAACAATTCTCCTGTGGTAACATTGCCCAAGTTGGTAAAGTCAACCTCTGTTTCCGATAGCAACTCAATAAATGCATCTATTTTTTCCTCGCTAACGGATACAACAACTCGGCTTTGTGATTCACCGAAGAGGAATGCATCTTTTCGCACCTCTTCGTCAGATGTAATATCAAATCCTAACTGATTTACGATGGCTGACTCCAGCAAGGTAATGAACAAACCTCCATCTGAAACATCGTGCACGGATTCAACCACGCCATTTGCGATTAAAAGTTTCACTGCATTTTGAAGGTTAAATTCTTCGTCAAGATCAAATAATGGAGCGGGGCTGTTTAATATGTTGTGGTGGCTTACGAGATACTGTGATGATGAAATACAATTTTTAGATGAACCGATAAGAAAAATCTGGTCGCCAGAATTTTTAAAATCAAGAGTGGCCGATTTTCTTTTGTCGTCTAAAACACCAATCATCCCAATAGTAGGGGTTGGAAACACTGGCACTTCATCGCTACCGACTTTTGACTGATTGTAAAAACTTACATTACCACCTGTTACCGGAGTACCAAATTTTTCGCATGCTTTGCCCATGCCTTTGATGGCATGAACAAACTGCCAATACACTTCCGGATTATAGGGGTTACCAAAATTAAGACAGTTTGTAATTGCAGACGGTACACCACCGGAACAAACAATATTTCGGGCAGCTTCAGCCACAGCAATGGCACATCCAGTTTCAGGATCAGCATGAACATAGCGCGCATTACAATCTACCGTAACGGCTAAAGCTTTTTTAGAATTTTTAACATTTACAATAGCGGCATCAGACGGTTTGTTGGTGCTCATATTAATGGTACCAACCATACTATCGTACTGAGTATAAATCCATCGCTTACTGGCAATATTGGGATGAACGGTAATTTTTCGTGCTACATCAACAAGGTTTTCAGGCACTTTAACACTATCTAATTTAAAAGCTTTGTTTTTGGCAATATAAGCGGGCTCTTTATAATCACGCTTATAAACAGGTGCACCACCACCAAGAACCAAGGAGTCGGCATTAACATCAGCTACCAATTGGTCGTTCATGTAAAATTTCAATTGCCCACCTTGTGTTACTTCGCCAATTAGTGTACAGTTAAGATCCCATTTTTCAAATACTTTCTGCACATCTTCTTCACGGCCTTTTTGCGCAACAATCAACATTCTTTCTTGCGATTCAGACAGGAGAATTTCCCATGGCTCCATGTTACTTTGGCGTGTAGGCACCTTGTCAAGGTGAATGACCATGCCATGTTCACCCTTAGCTGACATCTCTGATGTGGAACAAATAATACCTGCTGCTCCCATGTCCTGCATACCAATTACAGCTCCTGTGGCAATCACTTCTAATGATGCTTCCAGCAATAGTTTTTCCTGAAACGGATCACCTACTTGTACGGAAGGAAGGTCTTCATGCGACCCTTCGTGGAGATCGCCTGAGGCAAAAGTGGCACCATGGATTCCGTCTTTTCCAGTAGCGGATCCCACGATGTAAACGGGGTTGCCTACCCCGTATGAAATTGCTTTAACAGTTTTATGGCCATGCTCCACCACACCCACACTCATGGCATTTACCAAAATATTCACATTGTAACAATCATCAAAAAACACTTCACCACCCACGGTTGGAATGCCAAATGCATTTCCGTAATCACCAATACCTTTCACCACACCTTTCATGAGGTGGCGGGTACGTTCATTTTTAATATTTCCGAAACGTAGTGAGTTTAGTTGGGCTATTGGGCGAGCACCCATGGTAAAAATATCCCTGTTTATACCTCCAACGCCTGTTGCTGCCCCTTGGTAAGGTTCAATTGCTGACGGGTGGTTATGCGATTCAATTTTAAAGGCACACGCTAATCCGTCACCAATATCAACCAAGCCGGCATTCTCTTCGCCTGCTTTTGCAAGCATGTGTGCTCCTTCACGTGGCAGTGTTTTAAGCCACGATATAGAATTTTTGTAAGAGCAATGTTCGCTCCACATAACGGAGTAAATGCTCAATTCATTAAAGTTGGGCTTGCGTCCCAAAAGTTGGCAAATCTTATCGAATTCTTCGGGCAGCAATCCTAATTTTGATGCTGTCTCTGCATTTGTTTCCTTTAAACTTTCCATGCTCATTTTACGTGCGCTTGTAGTAAATTTGTATAAGGTAAATAAGTTACTTTGCGCAAAGGTAATTTATTTGCTCGCAATTTTTATGGCCAATTCCATCAATAAAATAAACACGTGTTTGTAACAGAAATAGCTTTGTGCATTGCCTATGTTTCGCTGTTCGTTTTTATGATCAGAAAATTGCCCTTTTTTAAGATTGATGGTATTTCCCACAACAAGCTAGTACTCGCTTTTTTGGTAAAGGTGGTTTCGGGAATTCTTTTGGGCGCTATATATACTTATTATTATAAAGACAGACTCACCTCTGATACCTTTAAGTTTTTTGACGACAGCAAGATCATGTTCAACGTTATGTTTGAAAATCCTAAGTGGTTTTTGCAAATGTTTACAGGATGGAATGATGCTGCTGCTTACCTCCTGCCCTATTATGATACCATGCACAATTGGTATAACAAAGCGGCACTTTTTAACGACTACCGCACGCAAATCAGGATCAACACGCTGTTGCGTTTTATCTCATTGGGTTTTTACAACGTTCATGGTATTATTTTTAGTTTTCTTGCTTTTATAGGGTTAACTGCTCTGCTAAAACTTTTTATCGGTGAGTTACAAAATAAAAGAAATCTACTTTATGCCGGAGTTTACTTTTTGCCTTCGGTAGTCTTTTGGGGTTCGGGCTTGCTTAAAGATTCACTTATATTTTTTGCCACAGGAATTTCTCTTTACCACCTTCACAAATTATTTATAGGCAAGGGAAAAAATCCTATGCATTTTTTCTGGTTTGTTGTATTCTTTTTGTTTCTTATGGTTATAAAGTTTCACAATTATATTTTACTGGTGCCGTTGTTCTTTGCATACAGTGTTTGTTTAAAATGGCCGCGATATAAAGTGTTGGTTTTTTCAGGAACCATTGCTGTTTATTACCTGGTGCTAATTAAAATATATTACATTCTTCCCGGCTATGGACTGCTGGACCTTCTTGCTAAAAAACAACTGGAGTTCTTAGTACTTGCCGATTATTACCATCCACCCAGCCAAATTGCTATTTCTGAATTAAGCTCCAGTATGTGGAATGCCTTGACAAATACACCCGAGGCGTTGTATCACACCCTTTTCAGGCCCTGGTTTTGGGAGTCGCAATCACCATTCATTATGTTGGCTGGTTTCGAAAATTTGGTTATTTGCTTTCTTCTCATAGCATGTGTTTTAGGGTTCGATCGAAAAAAATTAAAGATCACTCCGTTGTTACTTTTATCTTTTTTTTATTTTATATCTCTCTATGAATTAATTGGCTTGGTAACACCGGTTATGGGCGCTATGGTTCGTTACAAAGCGCAGGCCTTGCCGTTCATTATCTTTGTTTTTGTTTCACTCGCTGATCCCGTTTTATTGAAAACCAGGTTACACAGAATGCGTTTATTTTTTTTTAGCGGTAATCAAGAATCATGAACGAACTTGTGAGTCCTGCCTTGTTTTTTGCGGCAACCTTATATTGTATTTTTAGAAGTAAGTTTTTTAACCTTCAAGGTGTATCCCGTCCGGCCATCGCTTTATTGTTTACTTTAAAAATGAGTGCAGGACTGCTGGTGGCCATGTATGCCCCAGTTTTACTAAAGGGTAATGATGGATATTTTTATTTCTCCATGGGCAAACTGCTCAATCAGTTGGCCTTTCAGGATTTTACTCAGTTTGCAAAATTAATGTTGGGAGTATATGATCAAAGTAATGAATACCTCTATCACAGTATTTTAAACATATCGTATTTATCACCTTACGGAGATAATGAAACCATGGTTAAAATTAATGCCATACTGCATTTTTTTTCGTTATCAAATCACATGTCCCACACCATTTTTTTTTCTTTTATTGCATTCATGGGATTAACAGGTTTTTATAAAGCAATTGAACTTCTCTATCCTCAAAAAAACAAATCTATTTTTTTCATACTTATTGCGTTTCCATCATTACTTCTTTTCACCTCTTCCATTTTTAAAG
>JAYTNW010000374.1:0-5760 GCA_043748115.1 Bacteroidota bacterium
TTAACGAGCAATAATTTCCCTATCATATCATAAACCTTTACCTCTGCTTGCTCATTTAAATAAGAAATAAGTTGGACGCTTAAGTTGTCTTTAAATGGATTGGGATGAACTTCTAACAAATCACTATTTATTGGTGTTGATTCGTTTTCGTTTCCACCCAAACGGCAATTTACTACCACTTGAAGTTTTGGTGTAAATTTAAAACAACCATTGGCTGTTTGCAGGCAGCGATAACTTCCGGCCGTGGTGGCTGAATATGTTTGTGATGTGGCACCTGCAATGTTCACGCTGTTTTTTTGCCACTGAAACAACACGCCCGAAAACGAATTGCTTGTAAGCAAAACACTTTGCCCTGCACAAAAGGTGGTAGGCCCTGTGGGAGTAATAATAGGGGTAGGGTTGTTTATAATATTGAAAACAGAAGCAGCACTCATCACTGCACATGCTCCATTCAAGGATACCTCTACTTTAAAGCTTCCATCGTTTGAGGTGGTGAAGGAAGAAGTGGTGGCACCGTTGAAAACATTATTTTTAAACCAACGATAGGTATATCCGCTACCAGCGTTTGCGGTAAAAGTTTGGGCTGTACCAGTGCAAACAGTTGTGGTGCCAGATGGAGAAATGGATGCGGTAACAGAGGTGAATGAAACTGTAGTTGCTGCCGATGTTCCATTGCCACAAGGCGAGGTCATGCTCACGGAATAGTTGCCGCTAGCATTGGCAGTGTAAGTTGGAAATGTTGCGCCCGAAATATTATTACCGTCTTTTTTCCATTGATACGTAAATCCGGTGCCAATATTGGCTGTTAAAATTACCGACCCACCGATGCAAATAAACACTGTTCCGGAAGGCGTTACCTGTGCCGTAAACGAATTGATGGATACAGGAATAGCATTACTGGTAGCGGAGCCACAGGAGGCGCTAATAAAACAGGAATAGGCTCCGGATGAAGTAGAGTTATAATTTGGAGAATTTGCCCCAGAGATATTCACTCCACCATTTTTCCATTGATAGGTATATCCGGGAATAGGCGAAGTAACACTTAACGGAACAATACCGCTTGAGCAAATGGTAGTAGGCCCTGTTGCGGCAATAGAAGCGGTAACAGAAGTTGCAGTGGTAACAGATTGTTTGCCAGTGTAGCGCGAACAACCGTTTGCCGTTTGTAAAGCCCTATACAGGCCTGGACCAGTTGCCGTATAATTTTGCGAGGTAGCCCCAGGAATAGGAATGCTATTGTTTTCCCACTGGTAAACCACTCCGGCAAAAGTATTGGTGCTTAGCACTACAGAACCGGGTGAACAAAAGGAAGTAGGGCCGTTTGCAGTGATCACCGGTGTTGGGTTGATGATGCGCGTAGTAACCACAGCATTGGAAGTTGCTGTACATGATGCGGAGGTAACCACACATTTGTAAGTTCCATCGTCAGAAATATTGAGGGTGGAAAGAGTAGCTGCAGACATCAATACATTGTTGCGGTACCATTTATAAGTATATCCAGTGCCAATGGGTGCAGAGAGAGTAACAGTGGCTCCCACGCAAAAGGTAATGGGCCCTGCAGGAGATATTTGCGCAGTAAAATAACCTACCTGGCAGCAATTTGGATAAATAAACACTTCATCAAATGAAGAGAGCCCGGCAGCATCAGTTACCGTGAGGCGGATGCGGTAGTAATACAATTCACCATTGCAACCAATAGGAGTAATAATTGACGATGTTATTTTATTGGTATCGGCTGATTCGGGATGAAAATGTGTATTGTGATGTAAAAAAACCTCCCACTTATAAAACAATTGAGATGGGTTGTGTTGGGCATCAGTAACTGTTGCCTGCAGTGGCAAATTGGTTGCTGATAACATGTTGTACAAATCACCATTGCTAACGCTGGTAATATCTACCATGGGAGGAGTGTTGTTTACAGAAATGTAAATAGAGTCTTTTGATAAATTTCCTGCATTATCACTCACCTTTAAAACCGCCAAAAAATTTTGAATACCACTGCCTGCAACTGTGTAGGTGTGCGATGGGTTGATGGCTGTGGAGGTGAACCCATCACCAAAATCCCACAGATAGGTTAAAGGGTCGTTGGTGGGATCGTAAGATTGACTGCCGTTAAAAACAATTGGCAATGGTGATGTTCCGTAAATGGTATTTGAAGTAGCAATGGCAACAGGTGGGTTATTGACGGTACCGGTGTAACATATTTTTCTTATCTGAAACGGATAGTTAACGTAATAAATACAACCATCGTTATTTTTCTGCAACATATAAACTACTGCGCCAACACTATCTGCGAAATGATTAGCATAGGTTGGTAAATCATCGGCAGTAAATTTGAATTGTTTAATCCACTCACTTGCATAATCACCGTGATAGTAGCTGTTTTGATACTGAAGAGGCCATTTATCTCCGGTGTACCAAAAACCGGCTATAGATGAGTAGCCTCCAAACCGCACACCTTGAACCGGTGATGATGCATTGTCAATATCTATGGTAGCGGCATTGTTGCCTGAAAAAATTCCGGTACGCGATTGATTACCGTGAGAAAAATCGATCACGGGGCGCTCATGCACAAATTTTCTGATGTTGGCAGGCACTTGTACTGCGGTGTTGCATGGGTTAGGGTAGGAGATCACTCCGTTGGCTGTTGGGTTTTGAATTAGGTCATGAAATGTAAAGAAAGGCTTAGTACATCCGCTTACACCAAACAATGGATTAGGGGCATCATAATTATATTGTTTGGTTCCGGCATAGTTGGGGTCAAGATCATATCCTTGATAAACAGGCCAGCCAAAATTTTGGCCGGATTCATTGCACACATTAATATCTTCCCAAAACTGCCAACCCACATCGCCAATATATAAAGTTCCGGGCTCACCGGCTGTAGGATCTGCTTCTCCACTACCCGGTTCAAGAATTACCCTGAAAGGATTGCGTAAACCCATTGCCCACACACGAGAACGTGGAGCACGCACATCGGAAGAGTCAAAGAAGGGATTGGAGGGTAAACCATTACCAGTGGCGGGATCAATGCGTAAAATTTTTCCGTTTAAACAATCCACCAGTTGCGCACGATAAGAGCCTACATTTTGTTTTTGGGTGACCATGCTATCGGCTAATGCAGCTGGCCAATAACTCAACGCGGGACTTATTCTTCCTGAATCAGCCGTTGCGGGCGAAGCACCATCACCGGTTGAAATAAGCAAGGTTCCATCACTACCAAAAACGAGGGAGCCGCCACTATGTGTGTCAAACATGACAACCATTCCTGTTTTTTTTGTTTCGCCAATTAAAATGTTGCGGCTGTTGGGAACAGTTGTTGTAAAGTTGGTGCTGCTGCTGGCAGTGTATCGGGTTACACGAGCAATGGTTGCCTCAAAATACCAGTTGCTATCAGGATGGTAGGTTGAAGTGCCATTAAATAACAAATGATGACGATCAACGGTATAATATAAATAAAAATATCCGTTGGTTCTGAAATTTGGATCTAAAGCAAAACCATTGAGTCCATGATCGCGCCAGTTGCCCACTTCTTCGTGAATATCAATCAAAGGTTGTGCTAACTTATTCCCATTGGTATCAACCACCCACACGTTTCCTCCTTTTTCCCACACATACTGCTGCCCGGTGGCATCATAAACAAAACCTTCTACTTCATCCCAATTGCCGCTCACAAGGCTGTTGGTAAATAACGGAGGTAGGGTTTGCGCTGTAGTAAAAATAGGCAACCCTAAAACTGCAATCATGCAGCATAAAAAAACAATTGTTCTCATTTTCTTTTTGGTTATCGGTTTCATACAAATATAATCAAATAGGCTTAAACTGTTAATAATGGTTAAACTTTATAAAACGCTAAAAAAAATAATATTTCTGTAACTTATTGCTTTAGGTTATCGTCTTACTTTCACCTCAGAATAACAATTAACAATGAAAAACTATAGCACAATTTTTTTTTGCTTTCTGTTTGCATTTCGCATGCAGGCACAAACGGGTACTATATCAGGTGTATTAAAAGATAAGAACGGCAGTTCAATAGCTTTTGCCAATACCGTTTTGTTGCATGCAACAGACTCCACGTTGGTAAAAGCGGCCATCACAGATGAATCAGGAAAGTTTGAATTTGAAAATGTAAATGCAGGCCGTTTGCTTTTTATGACTTTGCAAGTGGGATATAAGAGCTTTTCTAAAGAGATTGAATTTAAGGGTATAAATTACGCAATGCCTGATGTGGTGCTCGATGCCGGAGTGGTTAATTTAAAAGAAGCCCATATTACCGCCACCAAACCGTTGATTGAACACCAAGTAGATAAAACAGTGGTAAACGTTGAGAATTCGATAATAAATACAGGCTCCACAGCCATTGAAATTTTGAAGCGTTCACCCGGCATTTCTGTTGACAATGATGGCAACATAAGCCTAAAAGGAAAACAGGGAGTATTGGTGATGATTGATGGTAAACCAACCTATTTGTCTGCTTCTGACTTGTTCACAATGCTTAAAAATATGCGCTCAGATGAACTTTCTAAGATAGAAATCATCACCAACCCAAGCGCCAAATACGATGCTGCCGGAAATTCAGGAGTGATAAATATAAAGCTAAGAAAAAAACAAAACCTGGGGTTGAATGGATCAGCTAGGGTAAGCTACGGGCAAGGTGTCTATCCTGATTTCGGGACAGGGATAAATCTCAATTACAGGAATCAAAAATTCAATGTATTTGGAAGTTATGATTATGAGCAAAGTTTTTATTTCGAAAAAAACACGCTACTCCGCAATTTTCAGCAAGGGGATGATGTTTCCAAATTCGATCAGTTTACGTTTGATAAGGCCCGTTCGGAAAACCACAGCTCCCGTGCAGGTATGGATATCTTTATCAACAGCAAACATACTTTAGGTGTGTTGTCGAAAGTTAACTTTAACACCAATGATGATAAAACGGTAAGCACTACTTATATCAGCAAAAATTTGTTAACGGTTCCCGACTCAGGTTATAGCACGGTAAACAAAAGCAATGGCAAATGGAACAACTATTCCTTCAACATTAACCATCGTTTTGAAATGGATACCACAGGGCGTGAACTTACAACGGACATTGACTTTGCGAAGTATGAGAACAGGAAGGATTTTAATTTCGTAACTGATTATTTCTCTGATCTTCCGGGTTATATTCCATACACTGAAACTGAACGTAATGAACAACCGGCCACCATCACCATTCAATCGGCAAAAATGGATTATTCGCAGCCTGTCGGGATAAAAATGAAATTGGAGGCCGGGCTAAAAAGCAGTTATGTGGTTACAGATAATGATGTTCGTTATTTTAAAATTATTGACAATACTGATATTCCTGATACGGGTAAGACCAACCGGTTTACCTACCGTGAAAACATTAACGCAGCCTATGTCAGTTTGCAACGTGAGTTTGGCAAAATACAAGCACAACTGGGATTGCGGGCTGAGCAAACTAGTGCTAAAGGAGAGCAACTTACCACCAACAAAAACTTTACACACGATTACCTTCAACTTTTCCCCAGCGCATTTTTGAGTTATAAGCCTAATGACAAAAACCAGTTTGGGCTAAACTACAGCAGGCGCATTGACCGTCCTGCCTACGAGCAACTCAACCCGTTTAAATATTACTTGGATCCGCGAACTTATCAGGAAGGAAATCCAGATTTAGATCCACAAATGACACATTCCGTGGAGTTGTCACACACATATTTAGATGCCATTACCACTACTATAAATTACAGCCACACC
>JAYTNW010000375.1:0-5098 GCA_043748115.1 Bacteroidota bacterium
AGACGAGGCCATTATGAGCAGATAGAAAAAACCGGTTTATACTGGCATTTTGTTGACTTGGTATGGGTATTCGTATTTACTTTCTTCTATCTCGTTTAAACCTTATCCCCAAAAAAGAAATTATGAGCAATCACGATAATCACAACAAAGAGCAGCGTCACGGATATTACACCGGTGACATACACAACCAGTTTGTTGAAGAGCACCATAACCCTGATAATAAAAAGAAAATTTGGAGAACATTTTGGATTCTGTTAGCCGCAACTATTTTTGAAGTAGCTATTGCGTTTACCTCTCTAAATAGAGAAGTGCTGATGTGGACCTTTGTGATACTAACAATTTTTAAATCAGCCTACATTGTGGGAGTGTTTATGCATTTGGGCGAAGAAAAAAAGAGCATGCGTTATTCTATTTTGCTGCCTTTTATTCTAATCGTTTACTTTATAGCTATGTGCATTGCTGAGGGCTCTTACCTTCACATGGTAAAATAGGATTTTATAAAAGCATTGAAAAGAAAGGCAATAGCGGTATTATTTATACTTCTGTTGCCTGTTTTTTTTTATTTTTTAATGCGAAGTGGGCAGCATCAGTTTACCCATCTTGATTTTTTAGGACCCCAAAAAATTTCTTCTGCAATAGTAAACGGTTCTACTGTTACTGATACCATTTATCATTCCATTGCCGATTTTACGTTTAACGACCTTAACGGTAACGCTATTTCTTTCGGCAACCAGCCGCCATCCTATTGGGTTTTTCATTTTTTTAATACCGGTTGTGCGCAACCTTGCCCCGATGTTTTCAGAAACCTTTTTGATGTGGTTCGCGATTTTAAAGAGGCACCCAAGGTTAAATTTTTATCTATTACCACACAGCCGCAAAACGACAGCATTTCTGTTTTAACTATGTTTGAAAAATTGAATGGTGTTAAAGCACCGCAATGGTTGTTGTGCAGAGGAGACTCCTTGTCGGTTGATTCGCTCATGCGCAATTCCTTTTTTTTATCAGGTAATGCCGGAAATCAAGCTTTAAGCCAGGTGTTCTTAGTGGACCCCAACAGGCATTTACGCGGTATTTATGACGGTAGCGATTTGATGGATATGAGGAGGTTGAAAGATGAAATAAAAGTACTGAGTTACGAAACAAGAAAAAACAGAAATAAGTAAGATGTTAAAGGCGTTCTCCAATGAAAAAAGCACCTTCCGGTTAATCATGGGTGTTTCTGTTGTAGTATTTATATTAGTGCTTTTACTCAATCGAAAAATATTTCCTCGTCCTGATGTGCCTCCATCTTTTGTTTTTTACCTGCCTGCCTTAAATGCGTTTATTAACGGAGCCTGCTTTATTCTGCTGCTTTTGTCATTTTATTTTATCAAGCAAAAAAGAATTGATATGCACAAAAAAATAAACCTCACCACTTTTTTTCTCAGTGCTGTTTTCTTAGTGTCTTATGTATTGTATCATTACTTTGCCGATGAAACCAAATTTCCTGCTGACCATCCCTTACGCGGGTTATATCTTTTTATTTTAGTCTCTCATATTATTTTAGCGGCTTTGGTTTTGCCATTGGTATTGTTGTCTTTTTATTATGGGCTTAAAATGGATGTTGCCAAACACCGAAAGATCACACGTTTTTCTTTCCCCATCTGGCTTTATGTTACGCTTACCGGAGTGATTGTTTACCTAATGATATCACCTTACTATCCCTTTCACCAATAAAGGTTGCCTTAAATTAAAGTCTTCAGTTAAACCTGTAGCTTTCGCGTTAGTCAAAAAAAGAAAAACGATGACTTTAAAATTACGGTTGATTTTGTTTGTGTTTCTTATCGGCTTACAAGCCAAGGGGCAAAATTTATATTATCCTCCCCTTAGCGGCAACACCTGGGACACGTTATCTCCCTCTACCCTTAACTGGTGCCAGCCACAAATAGATTCACTTTACAACTTCTTAGATCAGAAAAACACAGATGCCTTTATAGTTCTTAAGGATGGAAAAATTGTGCTTGAAAAATATTTCGGAACCTTTACTTTAGATTCCATTCATTATTGGGCATCGGCAGGGAAAAGTTTAACCGCTGTGTTAACCGGTATTGCACAGCAAAATAATTTACTTAACATTAATGATTCCGTTGCTGCTTATTTAGGTACCGGGTGGACAGCCGCACCTGCTGCAAAAGAAAATGCGATTACCGTTCGCCATCTGCTTAGCATGAACAGCGGCCTTGATGATACGCCAACTCTACCTTGCAACAATGAGGATACTGCCGCTTCATGCTTGCAATATTTGGCAGATGCAGGCACACGGTGGTCCTATCATACGGGGGCTTACCGGAAGTTGCAACAGGTAATTAGCAATGCCAGCGGACTTTCTTACACGGCTTACACCAACCTTGCCTTAGGTTCACACATTGGCATGAGTGGCCTTTGGTATGACGGAGTTTTTTACAGTAAACCACGAAGCATGGCGCGCTTTGGTTTGTTTGTTTTGGGAAATGGCATTTGGGGAACGGATAGCGTGTTAACCGATACCACCTTTTATAATGCCATGGTCAACACATCTCAAACACTTAATTTGTCTTATGGCTATTTGTGGTGGCTCAATGGTAAAGCATCATGCATGGTACCTACTTTACAGGTGGTATTTCCTTTTAGTTTAATGCCCAATGCCCCGCCTGATATGTTTTGTGCATTAGGAAAAAATGACCAGAAAATTTATGTGGTGCCCAGCCAAAACTTAGTGGTAATTCGCATGGGCGATGCAGCTGACACCTCGGCCGCAGCACTAACGGCATTTGATAACCAACTGTGGGGAAAAATAGATAGCCTTGATTTTTGCCCTACAGGAATTAACGAAGTGAGCATAAACGTTTCCTCTGTTTCAGTTTACCCCTCCATTGTAACATCCGCTTTTAAAATTAGTGCCAACGAGGAATTGCCGCTAAGCATTCAAATATTTTCTGCTGATGGAAAAATGGTGTCGGAACAAAAGCTGGTATCGCCAAATACAGAAGTAAGCGTAATGCATTTACCCGCAGGACTTTATATTGTAAACGTTCAAACTGCCAATAAAATTTATCGGCATAAGGTAATTAAGCAGTAAAATTTTTAGGCTTCTGTTAATTGCAAAGCTGATTGGTTCTTACAATAAGGTTTGTATCATACCCCATTTCCTTTACAGATGTTATAATACTGTTGTAAAGAGCCTCGTCCATTTTTGGATCGCGGTTAAGGATCCATAAATACTTGCGAGAGGGGTGACCCACTACGGCATATGAATAATCGTCAGCTAATTTTATAATCCAGTATTTGCCGGTAAACGGCCAGAAGAACCGAACTTTTAATTTACTGTTATTGCTTCCCTCTACCACCCATGCTTTTGCAGTGGCTGTTTTTAACTTTCCTGTTGGTGAATTTTTTCTACAACTGTTCAACACTTTTATTTTCCCATCTTCTCTGATGGAATATTCAGCAGTGGTGCAGGTGCATCCTTTTTGAAACCGCTGTGGGATGTCTGCAATTTCATACCATTTGCCTGTGTATTTTTTGAGGTCAACCGAATTAACGGTTTTTAATTCGCTGGTTTGTGACATGCCATTTTGGGTGATGAGTGCTAACAATGCAACAATTATTTTTTTCATATCTGTATTTATCTTCCTTATAAAACAACAATGCCACAATTGTTTTTAAATCCATAAAAAAAAATTTTTAAGTTTAATGCTTGGCATTTTGTAATAACTATATTACCACCGATGGCTTGATAGTATTACAATCTACATGAACGAAAAAATTACAGAGAAGCTGGCAGTATTAGCCAATGCTGCAAAATATGATGTGAGTTGTGCAAGCAGTGGCAGCTACCGAAAAAACCATAATAAAGGATTGGGCGACTCTACAGGGATGGGCATTTGCCATACCTATACAGAGGATGGTAGGTGTGTATCGTTGCTTAAAATTTTGCTCACCAACTTTTGCATTTATGATTGTGCATATTGCGTATCGCGAAAAAGCAACGATGTAAAACGTGCAGCCTTTACCGTAAAAGAGGTGGTTGAACTTACGATGAACTTTTACCGAAGAAACTACATTGAAGGATTATTTTTAAGCTCCGGAATTTTCAAGGATGCTGATTATACCATGGAAAGGTTGGTGCGTGTAGCTAAAGATTTGCGAGAACAAAAATTTAACGGCTACATCCATTTAAAAACAATTCCGGGAGCAAGCAATGTGTTGATGCATGAAGCTGGATTATATGCCGACCGCTTGAGCGTAAACATGGAACTGCCTACGGAAACAAGCCTGAAACTATTGGCTCCGGATAAAAATTACAAAGACATTATTACTCCCATGAATTACCTTACGCAAACCATAACGGAGAAAAAAGAAGAGCGTAAAGTCATTCGAAGAACTCCTTTGTTCGCTCCTGCAGGGCAAAGTACACAAATGATAGTTGGCGCCTCTGCCGAAACCGATAAAGACATCATGTTTATGAGCAGCAGTTTGTACAACCGTTTTTTACTTAGGCGTGTATATTACAGCGGTTATGTACCTGTAAGTACTGATGTGCGGTTGCCGCAATCGGCACAACCACTAGCTATGATGCGAGAAAACAGGCTCTATCAAACCGATTGGCTTTTACGTTTTTACGGATTTAATGTAAATGAGCTGTTTGATGACCAACACCTTAACCTGGATTATGATATTGACCCTAAATTAAGTTGGGCTTTGCGTAACCTGCATTTATTTCCTGTTGATGTTAACAAGGCGCCCAAGGAAATGCTACTGCGCATACCCGGTGTAGGGGCTAAATCGGTAGCTAAAATTTTAATGGCGAGAAAATTTCGCAAACTTAGCCTTTATCACTTGGCCGAAATCGGGATAGCGGTTAACCGAGCAAAGCATTTTTTTCTGTGTGCTGATCATACGTTTACACATGATGTTCAGCCGGAAAAATTAAGGCGCATCATACTCTCAGAAGCACATGGAAAATATTCAAAAATTTATTCACCACAACTTAGCTTATTTCAATGAACACATTAAGAATTGTTTACGATGGAACGTTTGATGGTTTCCTTACTGCGTTGCATAGGGCATGGCAAGAAAC
>JAYTNW010000376.1:0-1997 GCA_043748115.1 Bacteroidota bacterium
TCTCTAATAACCACTGTTTTTGTCCAATTTGATTTATCTTGGACAGCAGTGAAAAAGAAATATTAAAACAAACTTCCATTGCTTCATTTTAATGTAGAATAATAAGTTTCTCTGTATGCATTTTATGCTCAGTTTTAATCTTAACAGCATAAACACCCTTTTTATCCGCTGCTAAATTTACATCAAATTGTTTTAATGTTTCTGGCGCTAGCCTTCAGGCATTTATCCGCCCATCATTTAAGCTGAATTAAGTTTGGTAGCCCTTTACCAATAAAACAATCTCATGCGCTGCAGTGCAAACAAGCCACACCGCACCACAACTTCTTGAATAGCATTACATTTTTGCTCTGCTGCTACCTTGCAAATACTATTTAGCATAAAACATTCCTCCCACATTCCTTGTTATCTTCGCACGTCCTAACAATTACGGATTCCGTTTAAATTATGGCTTACAAAAATCAGCAACATTTTATTGAAACGTTAGAAAAAGCAGGGGAACTCATCCGCATTAAAGAGTTTGTTAATCCTAAATTAGAAATAACAGAAATCACTGATAGAGTTTCGAAGCAGTATGGACCAGCATTGCTGTTTGAAAACACGGGGTATGATTTTCCGGTACTCATTAACAGCATGGGCACAGAAAAAAGAATGGCTATGGCATTGGGCGTACAAAAACTTGACGACATTGCCCATGACATTGAGAAGCTGTTTAAAACCATGACAGCGCCCAAGAACAGTTTTATAGACAAGCTCAAAATGTTGCCGCAGTTAGGCGAAATTGCATCATGGATGCCAAAAGTAATTTCAGGGCGAGGGGCTTGCCAGGAGGTGGTTATGCATAAGCCTGACATTACAAAATTTCCAGTACTTACCTGCTGGCCCGAAGATGGCGGCCCATTCCTCACCTTACCGGTAATTCAAACCAAGGATCCATTAACGGGACTACGTAACGTAGGCCTGTACCGCATGCAAGTTTTCGGGCCCGATCTCACAGCCATGCACTGGCACAGGCACAAGGTAAGCGCAAGGCATTTTAACGAATACAAAAAATTGGGTGAGCGCATGCCCGTGGTTGTAAGTTTGGGTGGCGATCCTGCTTACGCCTATTCAGCCACTGCGCCACTGCCTGACGGGGTGGATGAGTTTATGTTGGCAGGCTTTCTTCGTAAAAAGAGAGTTGAACTGGTGCAGTGCCTCACGCAGGACATGCAGGTGCCTGCCGATGCTGAGATCATTTTTGAAGGATACATTGATCCTCATGAGGAGTTAATTTGGGAAGGGCCCTTTGGCGATCACACCGGATATTATTCATTGGCCGATTACTACCCACGCTTTCACATTACCTGTATCACTCACCGTAAAAACGCTGTTTATCCTGCCACAATTGTTGGCATTCCGCCACAGGAAGATGCATGGATAGGCAAAGCCACTGAGCGCATTTTTTTAGCACCTATTAAAATGACCATGGTACCTGAAATAGTGGACATGGTGCTACCCGTAGAAGGTGTTTTCCATAACCTTGTAATTGTAAAGATCAAAAAAGAATATCCAGGCCAAGCTTTAAAAGTAATGAACTCCCTATGGGGTGCGGGGCAAATGATGTTCACCAAAATGATGCTGGTGGTTGATGGTGAAGTAAACATTCACAACAACTTGGAAGTAGCTCGTTATATTTCCGAACACTTTGACCCAGCCACTGACATACTCTTTACAGCCGGTCCCACCGATGTGTTAGATCACTCCTGCTCCACTATGGCTTTCGGGGGTAAAATGGGAATGGATGCCACCAAAAAGTTACCAGAGGAATTAAATGGACGCACCATTACAACAAAGGCAACAAAGTTTTTCAGTTTTGAAGATGTGAAACAACTGTGCTCCCGTTATCCTGAGGTAAAATCCGTTAACTCATCGTTGCTCGACTTGCAAATTTCATTGGTGTTTATTGCTGTCGAAAAAAACAGAAAGCACCACTTGGCTGAGCTTACCAAAGAGCTATC
>JAYTNW010000377.1:0-3635 GCA_043748115.1 Bacteroidota bacterium
GTTGTTTTTCCTGTCAACACTTATACTTTCAATTGCAGGGCTTAAAATTGTATCAAAGTGAGGCCTGCAAATTGCCCAAGGCAACCTTTATTTTTTCAAAGTCGGGAATTTCACTGGCATTTTCTAACACCTCAACATATTGCATCACTCCTTCTGCATCAATAAGAATGGCGGAGCGCTTGGTAATACCTTTCATCCAATTGGAAAAAAGTGGGTACTGTAGGTCATAGAGTTCCCCAATCTCTTTGTTAAAATCTGACACCAAATCGAAGTTGAGTTTTTGCTCTTCCTTGTATTTCGCCAACGCAAACACGCTATCAACTGAAATGCCTACCACTTTACAATTAAGGTCGTTGTAAACAGAAATAGAATCGCGCATGGAACACAACTCCTTGGTGCAAGTGCTGGTGAATGCCACCGGAAAAAACAACAACAACACATTTTTACCTCTAAAATCAGCCAGTGAGAAAGGCGTTTTTTCTGATGTAAACGATTGAAAGAGGGGCGCATTTTGGCCTACAACTAATGAACTCATAATAACAATTGATATTTAGCAAGCAAAAGTAAATGATAATCTGTTTTGAAACACAACTTTGCATTTACGAGCGTGTAAAATGTCGCGGCAAGTGTTTTATCTTACCGCGACAATTAGCATGCTAATAGTGCATTACGCTTTTTCCATCATTTTATCATTGGAGAATATGAAATGGTGGTTGCTGTCAATGTCAATAAAAATGGCATCTTCTTTATTTATGGATCCGGCCAATATTTGCTTGGAGAGTTCATTCATGATCTTCTTTTGCATGACCCTTTTCAATGGGCGTGCACCAAATTGCGGGTCGTAACCGAGTTGCGACAACCATTCAATGGCCGCATCAGAAATAGCCAAACGAATATCGTTTTTTGCCAACATATCTACAGCTTGCTTAAACTGTATGCGCACAATATCTTCTATCTGTTCTCTCGTTAACGGATTAAACATAATCACCTCATCAATCCTGTTTAAGAACTCAGGCCTTATTGTTTTTTTAAGTGTTTCATAAACGGCAGTTCTTGTGCGGGCAATAACCTCTTCTCGGTTTTTATCCGTAATGGCTTCAAAGTTTTCTTGGATAAGCGGAGCCCCAATATTGCTGGTCATAATAATGATTGTGTTTTTGAAGTTGGCCGTTCTTCCTTTGTTATCTGTAAGGCGGCCGTCATCCAATATTTGCAACAATATATTAAACACGTCAGGGTGTGCTTTTTCAACCTCGTCTAACAGCACCACGCTGTATGGTCGCCTTCGAACCGCCTCTGTTAATTGGCCACCTTCTTCATATCCTACATAGCCCGGAGGTGCACCAATTAATCGGGATACTGTATGCTTTTCCTGGTATTCACTCATGTCAATGCGAGTCATGTTGTTCTCATCATTAAAAAGATAAGCCGCCAGCGCTTTGGCAAGCTCCGTTTTCCCGACTCCCGTTGATCCCAGAAAAATAAACGAACCTATAGGTTTTCGCATATCCTGTAAGCCAGCACGGCTGCGCCTAACGGCATCGGCAACGGCTTCAATGGCATCCTCTTGCCCCACCACTCTTTTGTGCAACTCCTCTTCCAGATTTAATAATTTTTCGCGTTCACTTTGCAACATTCTGTTCACTGGAATTCCGGTCCAGCGTGACACCACTTCTGCTATATCCTCACTGTCCACTTCCTCCTTCATCATAGCGCCTTTGCTGTGTACTTCCTTCAAGGAGTTCATTAATGTTTCCAGTTGTATTTCAGCATCTTTTACACGGCCATACCTGATCTCAGCCACCTTGCCATAGTCACCGGCTCTTTCGGCTTGCTCTGCTTCAAACTTTAGGTTTTCAATTTGCTCCTTCTTGGATTGAATTTTTTCCACCACCTCTTTTTCGCTTTGCCAGCGCGCTTTCACATCATTTCGTTGGTCGGTGAGCGAGGCCAATTCTGCACTCAACTCATTTACTTTTTTGTTATCATTTTCTCGTTTTATGGCCTCACGTTCTATTTCAAGTTGCATGATTTTGCGGTTGAGCTCATCCAGTTCTTCGGGTACAGAGTCCATCTCTAGTCTGAGTTTAGCAGATGCTTCATCAACCAAATCAATGGCCTTGTCTGGCAAATACCTGTCGTTAATATATCGTTGTGACAGCTCAACAGCGGCAATAATAGCCTCGTCCTTGATGCGCACTTTGTGATGTGTTTCATATCGCTCCTTTAATCCTCGAAGAATGGAAATGGCAGCCTCGCCATCAGGCTCTTCTACCATTACTTTCTGGAAGCGCCTTTCAAGAGCCTTATCTTTCTCTATGTATTTTTGGTATTCATTTAACGTAGTAGCGCCAATGGCTCTCAGCTCTCCTCTGGCTAAAGCAGGTTTTAATATGTTGGCTGCATCCATGGCACCTTCTCCTCCACCGGCACCCACCAAGGTGTGTATTTCATCAATGAAGAGCACAATTTCTCCTTCTCCGCTTATCACTTCTTTTACCACTGCTTTCAGCCTTTCTTCAAATTCGCCTTTATATTTAGCTCCTGCAATAAGGGCTCCCATGTCCAACGAAAAAATGTTCTTTGATTTTAAGTTTTCAGGAACATCGCCATTAATAATTCTGTGCGCCAATCCCTCTGCAATAGCCGTTTTTCCTACTCCTGGCTCTCCTATTAAAATAGGGTTATTTTTTGTTCTGCGCGAAAGAATTTGCAACACACGTCTGATTTCTTCGTCACGCCCAATCACCGGATCCAGTTTTCCGTTGCGAGCCAGTTCATTTAAATTGCGAGCATATTTATTAAGTGAGTTATAGGTCTCTTCGGCACTGGCTGAGGTTACTCTTTCCCCTTTTCTTAACTCATGAATTGATGCTTTAAGGTCCTTCTCTGTTACGCCCTGCTCCTTCAACAATTGCCCAATTTTGTCTTTCATAGAAAGAAGTCCCAATAGAATGTGCTCTATAGACACAAACTCATCTTTAAACTCCTTTAGCTGAGAAAAAGCCTTTTGTATGGCTTGATTGGCATCTGCTGAAAAATAGAGTTGCCCTCCTGATACTTTTGGGTAGTTGTCAATGGTTGCATTAAGCTTCTCAGTTAAAACCGGAAGATTAACGTTAATTTTCTTGAGCAGAAAAGGCACCACATTTTCGTCCACCTCCAGAATGGCTTTTAATATATGCCCTGTTTCAACAGACTGCTGGCCCGATGAGGTAGCTAGAAATTGCGCTTGTTGCAATGCCTCTTGCGATTTTATAGTAAGTTTATTTAAATCCATTTTTTATTTTTCTTACAGCTATCACAAATTTTACCAATAATTTTGATCGCCTATTTTAACGCCAAGATGACTAAAATTTTTAATCTACAAGCCAAATTTTCCTCTTATTTAATTTATTTAAGCCATATTTGCAGCAGTAACGCCATAGAAAACGACTTTGACATTCGCCATAAATTTTTAATCCCAATGGATAGCTATGTTTCCATTGTACATTACAATTACCATTAGAAACCACCAGTAGAGTTTTGAGATGAAACCTGCTACGCAAACCTCCGTTTAATTCACCTATGCTTTTTAATTCTGTTGAGTTTTTAATTTTCTTTCCAATTGTCACCTTGCTTTATTTTATTCTGCC
>JAYTNW010000378.1:0-5054 GCA_043748115.1 Bacteroidota bacterium
AACCATATTTCCGCTTCCCACTATTAAAACGCCCTTTTTTCGAAGTGCTTTTAACTCTTTGGCTAGGTTGTAATGATAGGCTGCCGGCTTATCATAATCAATACTTAATTGCAACACCGGTATGTCGGCTTGCGGATACATATTGGTTAAAATGCTCCAGGCACCGTGGTCAAGTCCCCATTCATGATCCAAACCTATTTTTACTGATGTGATTCTCTCACTGGTTTCTTTAGCTAATGCAGGACTACCTTTTGCCGGATATTGAACCTTGAATAGTTCATCAGGAAATCCTCCAAAGTCGTGAATGGTTTTAGGATTTTCCATTGCGGTGATAAAGGTGCCCTTTGTAAGCCAGTGAGCCGACACAATTAATATGGCCTTAGGCAGTGGGAGTTTTTTTCCTAGGGTTTTCCAATAGGCGCTGAACTCATTGTTTTCAATGCCATTCATGGGAGAGCCGTGGCCTATAAAAAGTGCAGGCATCACCTGATCTTGTTCACTGAAATTATTGGTCATTTTTTGGAACGAACTCAGTGATCCTATGGCCGTCATACCTGCTATTGATTTAATAAAGTTTTTTCTATCCATTATCTATTTAAAACCCTGCAAACAAATGTAAAAAATTTCCCTCAAGCGTTACCGCAGAGGTAAACAAAAACGTTGGCGCAAAGATTACCCTCAACCTTCAAGTTCAAGAAAAAAACATTTACACCGGCTAAAATTGTTAAAACAAAAGTTGGTAACTGATTTCCTTGATCATCCGTTTTTCCTGCTTTTGACCGCATAGATTTTATTAATTTGCATTACAATTACAGCACATGAACATTAAACTATTAAAACTCCAAACAGGAAAGGCACTATTACTCCTATTTCTTTTTGTGCATTGCAAGCACTCGGCTATGGCGCAGCACCCTACTGTACCTGAAACGGAAAAGGAAGAGTCGCTGGTAAAATGGTTGACCTTTGAGGAGGCTGATGGAAAAAACAAACTTATGCCTAAGCCTTTTATTATTGATTTTTACACTGACTGGTGTGGCTGGTGTAAAGTGATGATGAAAAACACATACTCCAATCCAGGCATTGCCGCTTACCTCAACGCCAATTTTTATGCTATTAAAGTTGATGCGGAAACCAAGGACACGCTGGAATATGATGGTGTGAAATACGGGCCTACGGGAAAAGAAAAGCGTGATCCCAATGCATTAGCCGTTAAATTACTTGACGGAAAAATGATGTATCCATCCACCCTTTTCGTTAATAAGGCGGCAAATTTCAGCATGATAGCGCAAGGATATTTAGAGCCTGTAAAAATTGAACCCATGTTGGTGTTCACGCTGGAAAATGCATTTCGATCTTCGTCATATGACGATTTTAAAGAAAACTTTGACAAGGCTTTTAACGACTCCATTAATACCCTACATGCAAACAAGGTTAATTGGCTAAAGCCTATTGAATTTTTTAACGAGAAACCTGATACTAAAAAGAAGAGCCTCGTTTTTATTCATACCACGTGGTGTAACAGTTGCAGGGTTATGTATAACACCACTTTTTCTGATTCCTTGCCTTTTGCGTTTATAAAGGAAAAATTTAACCTTGTAGATTTTAATCCGGAAAACCGAGATGTGCTTTTTTACAATGGCCAAAAATTTGAACCGTCAGTTAATGCATCCAACTCTTTTCACCCGCTGGTAAACGTGCTTAACAAAAACAATTTTATTATGCCTGAACTGGTGGTGCTTGATGAGGCAGGAAAAATTTTAGACGCTATTCCATTTTACCTCAACCCAAAAACGTTTAACGACATTGCCCACTTTTATGGTGACGATATTTTTAAAACTAAAAGTTGGAAAGAGTTTATTGAACAAAAATCCAAAAGGTAAATGCAACAGGATGCCCCAAGGGAATTTACTTACAGACGCGGCACGTTGGAAGATATTACACTGCTAAAAGCCGTGGGCCTTGAAGCATATAGCGAATACAGATCACAAATTGATGAAGAGAGTTGGGGAAAACTCAATGCTAATTTACAAAATGATGCAGCTCTTGAAAAACTTATTTTAACATCAGTACCTTTTTTGTGTGAGGATAAGGGAACTGTTGCTGGTGTCGCTTACTTTGTTCCGCACGGAAACCCTACTGCAATTTACCCCGCCAATTGGAGTTACATACGCATGGTGGGCGTTTTAAAAAGTTACCGCAACCGTGGCATTGCAGCAAAGTTAATACAGCTTTGTATTGATGAGGCCGTTTGCACCGATGAAAAAACAATCGGACTTCACACCTCTGAACTGATGCACTCAGCCATTCATATTTATAAAAAGGCAGGCTTTACCTTCGACAGAGAAATTAACCGAATTTTTGGAATGCGTTACAGTGTTTTTAAAATAGAGCTTTCACAAAATGACGACCACTAAGGTTAGTCTTTCACTTCTTCGTAGTCCACATAATCACCGCGACCATCGTCTTTAGATGTTGATTTGTGTTGTGGATTTTCTACGGTAACATCTCCCGGACGTTTTTGAGGAGGAGCCTGTGGTTTACGTGGCGATGATTTGAAGCTTTTATATATCTGCATCACCACCCATAGGATCAAAAGGGTATAAAACACGTCACGCATGTTGATTACTGATTTAAGAGTTATGAGTTATGAATTATGAGTTATGAGTTTTGAATTATATGTTTTGTTCTTATGGTACTATTGAAAAGTTCAACCTCTATTGTTATTTACTTAAATACATACTCTTCTCTTTCACTAAGTGGCGGAAATAAGAGTCGTCAGTGCTTTCAATAAATCGGATTGCTTCGCCTGTTGATTTCATTTCGGGGCCCAGTTCCTTATTCACATCAGCAAACTTGTCAAACGAAAACACAGGCTCCTTAATTGCATAACCGAACTCAGCTGGCTCTATCTTAAAATCTGCAAGTTTTTTGTCGCCAAGCATTACCTTGGTGGCAATGTTAACATAAGGCACCTGGTGGGCTTTAGCAATAAAAGGCACGGTGCGCGATGCACGCGGATTTGCTTCTATAACGTAAACCTTCTCATTTTTTACTGCATATTGTATGTTCAACAGCCCGCGCACATTTAAAGCAATAGCAAGTTTGTGGGCATAATCTTTCATGAACGCTTTCACGTTATCACTCAAGCTAAAGGGTGGTAACACGGCATAAGAGTCACCGCTGTGAATACCTGCAGGCTCTATGTGCTCCATCATGCCAACTATCTGCACATCGGTGCCATCACAAATCAAATCAACTTCGCACTCTTCGGCACGGTCAAGAAAATGATCAATAAGCACACGGTTGCCAGGCAGGTTTTTCAACAATTTTATAACTGCCCGCTCCAGTTCCTCATCGTTAATTACAATGCTCATGCCTTGTCCGCCCAATACATAACTTGGCCGCACCAAAACAGGGTATCCTACCTTGTTGGCCACCACCAATGCTTCGTCAGCGCTTTCGGCAACACCATATGGCGGATACGGAATATCCAAATCGCGTAACAGGTCAGAAAAACGTCCACGGTCCTCAGCAAGATCCATGTCTGCATAGCTTGTACCGATTATTTTAATTCCTTTTTTATCTAAATATTCACTTAGCTTCAATGCTGTTTGTCCACCCAACTGAACAATCACGCCTTTAGGTTTTTCGTATTCTATCAGTTCGTAAATGTGCTCCCAATAAACGGGTTCGAAATACAGTTTGTCAGCAATGTCAAAATCGGTTGACACTGTTTCAGGGTTGCAGTTTACCATGATGGCTTCGTAGCCTGCTTCCTTAGCAGCCAGCACACCGTGCACACAACTGTAGTCAAACTCAATACCCTGTCCAATGCGGTTGGGCCCGCTTCCCAGCACCACTATTTTTTCGCGGCTGCTCACTATGCTCTCATTATTGAGTTGTAGTGTGCCATCAGCATTTTCGCTCGCTCTTTCAAAGGTTGAATAAAAGTAAGGTGTCTTTGCTGCAAACTCTGCCGCACAGGTATCCACCATTTTATACACACGTTTTACTCCAAGGGCTTTTCTTCTTTCATACACCTCTTCTGCAGTAACGTTGTTTAGAATGTATGCGATTTGAAAATCGCTGAACCCATTTTGTTTTAGCTCCAGCATAAAATCAGCAGATACATTGTTCAGGCTGTAGCGCCTCAACTCCTGCTCCATGCTTACCAGCTTTTGTATCTCATTTAAAAACCACTTGTCAATGCGTGTGTGGTTATGTATGGTTTGTATAGGCAACCCCAGCTTCATGGCATCTTTGATGTGGAACAGGCGATCCCATGACGGATGCTCGAGCGAATACACAATATCTTCCACCTTATGCCAGCCTGTGCCGTCAGCACCTAAGCCGTGTTTATTTATCTCCAGACTTTGGCAGGCCTTCTGCAAGGCTTCGTTAAAGCTGCGGCCAATGCCCATAACCTCACCTACGGATTTCATTTGCAACCCGAGTGTGCGGTCGGCACCGTGAAACTTATCAAAATTCCAGCGCGGTATTTTCACGATCACATAATCGAGTGCCGGTTCAAAAAATGCCGATGTGCTGCCTGTAATCTGGTTTTTCAACTCATCCAAATGATAGCCGATAGCCAACTTAGCCGCTATTTTGGCAATGGGATAGCCTGTTGCCTTGCTTGCCAATGCAGATGAGCGTGATACACGAGGGTTTATTTCTACGGCAATAATATCTTCTGTTTCGGGATCAACGGCAAACTGCACGTTACAGCCTCCGGCAAACTTACCAATGGCACGCATCATTTTTATTGCCATGTCTCGCATGCGTTGGTAGGTGCGGTCGCTCAACGTCATGGCAGGGGCAATGGTAATGCTATCGCCCGTGTGAATGCCCATGGGATCCATGTTTTCGATAGAACAAATAATGATCACATTATCGTTGGCATCGCGCAGCAGCTCCAGCTCATATTCCTTCCATCCAAGCACAGCTTTTTCTACCAGCACTTCGTGAATGGGCGATGCTTGCAAACCACGCATCAATTTATCTTCAAACTCTTCTTTTTTATGTACAAAGCCACCCCCGGTTCCTCCCAACGT
>JAYTNW010000379.1:0-5206 GCA_043748115.1 Bacteroidota bacterium
CCTCTAAAGAAGTAACTTTACGTGACATGCTTTCTCACCGAATTGGGTTCAGTACGTTTCAAAGTGATTTTTTAAACTGGGATTGCAACCTCACCACCAAGGAGCTTATTGACAATATGAGAAACGTAAAACCTCAATATGGTTTTCGGGCGCGTTACGGATATTGTAACATGGGCTTTGTTACCGCAGGAGAAGTTGTTCGTCTTGTAACAGATACCACCTGGGAGAATTACTTAAAATATCATTTCTTTTTACCACTAAACATGCAACGCACCACGGCAAACTATGCAGCTATAGTGGGTGATAACAACTCCGCAAAGCCTTACACCGTTTTTAAAAACAAACTACAGCGGGTGGATTTTGCCAATATTGACAACATTGGCCCATGTGCTTCCATTAACTCCTGCGTTAAAGACATGTCTAATTGGATATTGATGCAACTGGATAGCGGGCGTTTTGAGGGCAAGCAAGTCATTCCCTACTCGGTTATCAGACAAACGCAAACCTCTAACATGATTGTTAGAGAGCCTTCAGGAAGGATGCCTTCCAATCATTTTATTACCTATGGCTTAGGGTGGCAGTTAGAAGATATGTATGGAGTAAAAGTTATTTCACACAACGGAGGGGCTAATGGATTTGTAACAAATACCACCATTATTCCTGAATGGAAAATGGGTTTTGTGATTTTAACAAATACTGATGCCAATGCACTCTATGTTGCTTTAAGACAACAGTTGATTGACGCTGCGGGTAATGCTCCATATAAAAACATAAGCGAAATTTATTTTAACAATAACGAGAAAGCCAATGCCGAAGACCTCAACCGAATTGATGCGTTAAATGCACAGGCTTCAAAAACAAAAGCTACTGTTGCTGAAGTGGAAGCCTTTACTGGCAAATATAAAAACGAAGTTTATGGTGACATGGAAATAAAAAATGATAAAAACAGTTTGGTGATGTTGTTAAGTCATCATCCGCGCTTAAAAGGTAATTTGAAGCTACTATCGCCCACTGAGCTGTTGTGTACTTATAACGACCCTACCTATGGCATTCATTCATTTCAAGTAAAAAAAGAAAATGGTAAAATTGCATCCATAACCGTAAAGGTTAACGATTTTGTGGATTATTTACCGTATGAATTCATTAAGGTGAATTGATATAATATGAATAAAAAATATCTGCATCCATAAACTTTTAAATCAAACAAATGTTACCGTTGAATAGTTAACTAAAATATACTGATAATTTAAAACAACAAAGAATGAAAAAAATTACAATGGCAGCTGTTGCATTAACCATGATGGCATCAGTCTCAAATGCGCAATTAAAAACACCTCAGCCCAGCCCATTACAAACGGTAACGCAGGCATTCGGACTAGAGGAGATTAAAATCGAATACTCGCGTCCTGCTGTCAAAGGTCGTGTAATATTTGGAGACTTGGTTCCTTACGATAAAATTTGGAGAACAGGCGCCAACCAAGCCACCAAAATTACAGTAGGAAGTGATGTGAAAGTGGGAGGGATGCCTTTGGCTTCAGGAACTTACGCAATGTACACCATACCTAATGCAGCCGAGTGGAACGTTATGTTTTATAAAGACCTGACTTTGGGCGGAAACGTGGATGAGTACAAAGCAGAGAATGAAGTAGTAAGAATTAAAGTGAAGCCAACAGCCGCATTAGACAAAACTGAAAATTTTACAATCAACATTAACAACATAACTTCAACAAGTTGTACCATTGATTTGTCGTGGGATAAAACAAGAGTTAGTATTCCAGTGACTACTGAGATAGACGAAAAGGTGATGAAAAATATTGAAAAAGAAATGGGAGATAAACGTCCATATTTTTCAGCAGCCACGTATTATTATGACAACAACAAGGATATGAACAAGGCGCTAGAGTGGATCAATAAAGCGGCAGAAGCAAATCCTAAGGCCTATTGGGTACTACATGCAAAAGCTAAAATTCAGGTTAAGTTAAAGGATTACGCTGGTGCTGTTAAAACTGCTCAAAATAGTTTAGCAGTAGCCACAGAAGAAAAAGATGGCGGCTACATCAAAATGAATGAGACACTCATTGCCGAGACAACGAAAATGATAAAATAAAAAGATTTCAACAGCCATTTGTATTATCAAAAAAAGATATACATTTGTGCAGGGTTTATTGTTTTTAGGTTAGAGGGGAGCAACAGCAATGTTGTTTCCCTTTTTATTTTACTTGTTTTTTTGCCTCCTGCCGATGCTCTACTTGCGAAGGCAATAGATGAAAAGTTAAAATTTTCTTAACGCCTTCGTAGCCAAGTATGCTAAACACTACCTTCGCTTTCCCTAATAAAATATAGGTATGAATAAAAACTATTGGATAATTGCAATTGCTGCACTCTCCTTCGCTTCTTGTAAGCCTTCACAAAATGATCAATCCAATTCAAACGTTATAGATGAATTGTCATTACATATTGACAGCACCTTAAAGCCCGGTGACGATTATTTTATGTTTGCCAATGGAAAATGGTTTAAAGACAATCCCATTCCTGCTTCGGAAAGAAGCAACGGCATTTTTCGCACCATTGCTGATTCTGTAAATGCTGCTATCCTAAATATTTGCGAAACTTCATCGGCACAAAGCAAGACTGAAAAAGGGAGCAACGAGCAAAAAATAGGCGATTTTTATTTCAGCGGCATGGACACCAGCGCCATTGAAAAAGCTGGAATTGAAGCATTACGTCTAGAAATGGATGCTATTGAGAAAGTAAATTCGTTTGATGATGTGGTGGCATTTGCTTCCCGGTTACATGCGATAAGCAGTTCTCCTTTGATAAGTTTTTACATTGGCTCTGATGACAAAATCAGTTCAAAAAATGCTGTTTTCGTTTGGCAAGGCGGCTTAAGTTTGCCCGACCGTGAATATTATTTTACAAAAGATGCTCGATCGGTAACAATACGAGAAGAATTTGCGAAGCATATGCAGTCCATGTTTAAACTGGCCGGCTTCGATGATAGTAAAGCATCCTCTGCATCAAAAGACATCATGTCTATTGAAACCACTTTGGCTTCTGCCTCTCGTAAAATGGAAGATCTTCGTGATCCGTTTGCCAATTACAATAAAACGCCACTCACTGATTTTGAAAAAAACTCTCCTGCGGTTAACTGGAACCTTTTTTTAAAAGGGGTAGGTCTTACCAACGTGGATACGTTAATTGTTGGTCAGCCCGAGTTTATTGCGCAACTAAACAAATCTTCAAAACAATATTCTATTGACCAATGGAAAAATTACTTGACATGGCATCTTATCTCCAACCTGTCCCCATATTTATCTAGTGCTTTTGACCAAGAGCATTTTCGTTTTTTCGGTGCGGTGCTAAATGGCACTAAGGAGCAACGCCCTCGCTGGAAACGCGTGGTTGAGCAAACAGATAATCAGTTAGGTGAACTTATTGGGCAGGTGTATGTACGTGATTATTTGCCAAAGGGAACTAAAGAAAAATTACAGGAAATAGGCACTGCCGTTAAAGAGGTTTATAAAGATCGCATCAATAAATTAGATTGGATGAGCGATGTTACCAAGCAGAAAGCACAAGTAAAACTGGATGCCATTATTATGAAAGTTGGGTATCCCGATAAATGGAAGGATATGTCTGCGCTTGAAGTTAGCCGGGACTCTTATGTTAAAAATGTGATGAATGCCAACCAGTGGGAGTTTAATTACATGATCAACAAATACGGCAAGCCTGTTGATCGCTCAGAGTGGGGAATGACGCCTCAAACGTATAATGCATATTACAATCCAAGCAATAACGAGATAGTGGTGCCTGCCTGCAACATTATTGTACCGGGCTATGAAAAAACAATGGCTGATGATGCTATTCTTTACAGCATCATTGGAGGTTCTACCTTTGGACATGAATTCACCCATGGATTTGATGACCAAGGCCGCAACTATGACGAAAAAGGTAACCTAAACAATTGGTGGACGGCTGAAGACAGCACAAGGTTCGCACAAAAAACACAGGCTATTGTTAAACAATATAGCGAATTCCTAGTGATTGACAGTCTTTACATTAACGGTGAAAACACCTTAGGGGAGAATATTGCAGATATTGGTGGTATTAATATGGGATGGGAAGCATTTAGGAAAACAAACCAGTACAAACAAAATAAAATTATTGCCGGGCTCAACCCTTCGCAACGTTTTTTCCTAGGTTATGCCTATGCCTGGATGGTGAACATGCGTGATGAAGCAATGACCATGCGCGTGAGAACAGATGTGCATTCGCCAGCCAAATTCAGGGTAGTTGGGCCGTTGGTAAACATGCCTGATTTTTATTCCACATTTGATATAAAACAGTCCGACAAAATTTACAGACCTGATAGTTTACGCGTAAATATCTGGTAAAAGCAGAAGAATATAATTGCTGAATTTTTACGGTTAATGGGGTGTTCATTCACCATTGAATATAAAACATTTTAAAAATAACTACATGAAAAAAGTTAAACATTTTTATTTGAAATTATTAATCATTTTTTGTGTAATTTATATTCCTAATAGCGCCTTCGCACAATGCAATGTGGTAAGTGGAACTGCTGGACTCGTGTATTCAAACAACAACGCTGATACCATTAGCTACTCTGTTTCATTAACCACCGGAGCTTCCATCGTTAACTTAGGATGGTTTTCTGGATGTGGTTTAACTTTTCCAGGTATTGACGCACCTTGGTCTGGAAACACCAATATAATTGATACAGTTACTTATACATTTTCAGCACCTATTTACAGTATTGATGTTTTTGTTGCTTATGTTGGAGTTAATACTTTAATACAGCCTGAAACTTTTACATTTGAAACAGATACAACCATTCCTTTAATCACTGTAAACTCTGGTCAGTGCAGCGCGTGGACAGTTTCAGGAAACCAAACCACCAGCCCATCCATCCTTAACGGGATAAACGGTATAGTAACGGTTGCATCGCCTGTTCCATTTACCAACTTAAAAATTGCAAGCGGTCTTAATTCTAGTTCTAACGGTGGTTCTTCTTATGGTCTTTGCAATACCAGTGCTGTAACAACAGGAGTTAAAACGCCCGTGATTAATTACAAGGTTAGTCTTTACCCAAATCCTGCACATGATGTATTAAAGGTTGATTTGGGCAACGATGTTAGTCACGTGTCTTTGAAATTATTTGATATGTTCGGCAATCTGGTGATTG
>JAYTNW010000380.1:0-2621 GCA_043748115.1 Bacteroidota bacterium
ATTTGAAAGTGTATTCTAACAAAAAACGAAAAAGTTAAATTGATCTTTTATTAATTCTTGCATAAAAAAAGGAGTTTTATAGGCAGGGATGTGCTATTGTATCTTGTGAGCCTAATGGGTATTGCTTAAACAAAGAGTTATGTTGTGAGACCCATTATTATTTTGCTTTTGTTTTAGGTTTATACAAGCTCTCGTATTTATCAATCCATTGCTTCACAGTTACTTTTTTCATTAGTTCGCCAATGAGTTTAAAGGGGATGTCGTCAGGTTTTTTAAAGCGCACACAGCTTTTGCCCATGTCTAATTTTTGTGTGCAGTGCTTCGGGTATTCGCTCACAAACCATTTCATTAATTCAGTATCGGCATAAATGCCCATGTGGTAAAAATTGATGGATCCTTTTTGTGATGCAATTCCGGCAAAAGGCAATGGCTCAATGGGTTTGCAGTGATAGCCTGCCGGGTAAAGTTTGTGAGGCACCACATAACCCAATCCACCGTAACTAATGCCGGGTTCAAAGCCTTTTGGTAGGTTTTTTACTATGGTGTTGTGAAGTTTGTTAAACGCGATAATCCTGTCTTCAGGAAGGTTGGTTAATATCTCATCAACAGTTTTGCCTTGCGATTTCATAATCAGTAAAGTTTAAATCAAAAGTAATGATTTTTTAATTCAGCAGTGGTTTTGTTATTAGTTGTTGTGATGTTAGGCTCAAATACACTGCATTGCTGCCCTAATAATTTAAAAATAATTTAACAGCAACAATTTGTTTTTCTTTTTTAATTCAAAAGCAGTTGTTATTTTAACCACCATTGAAATGACTTTATTGCAATCAAATAAGCAATTACATAATGACCATACAAATAAAACGAAGCACAAAATATTTTCTGCCAGAGGGCATGCAGGCAAAAGAGGTTAGCGAAGAAGAGTATTATAACTATCCCAAAGAGCTCTTGCAGGCACTTGATCAGGAGTCGCCCGTTCGCGTACCGGGCATGGAAGGCGATAAGGTGTTGCTCTCCTTTTTGCATCAGTTTGAACCCGAAAATTATGAAGGTAAAAACTTTAGGATTGTGTACCTCGGTATCAAAACGCCTATGCGCTATAAAATTGTACGTTGCTTTTCGTTTGTTGATTATTTCGAAGCCAAACGCAGGTTCGACCTTATGGTGATGCGCGGACGGCCTATGATTGATGGAAGCACCTATTAATTAGAGAGAGAAAATGGAGTTGGTATAAAAATAAATTTCAAAAAGTAAAGCATAAATAAAGAAGAGGCTAGCCCTTAAAGAGGTGAAATTTAAAAGACTGGAAGATAATTTTTTCGATCAACGCTTTAATGGGTGCAACTAGGTGGGCACAAGTAAGAGCCATAGAGTAAATGGCTTAGAAAATATTTAAGTAGCGAAGATGGTTAAGGTTTTTTTTGGAACAAAGTTGCCCAAGTCAACAGAGTATTGTACTCGATAAAGAGAACCACTCTCTTACAATAAAAACAAAAATGATTATTATTGGTATTCAGCAATTCCTAAATCGGTATCACTTCCAAGTTTGGAGGAATACTCGATAAAAAACTCTCCATCGTTATAAACTCCAGATCCATTTAGTACAAAACCGTCCACCGTTTGGTTAGGCACCACTATGCTGGTTCCTGACACCACACCACGTGAAGGGTTGCTACTCCCAAGGTCATAAAAATTGTTAATGCTTACTTCGTCAAACTCACCCTCTTTAGTAATGCTAATGGAGTAGGTACGTACATCGCCTGTGGTTTTGCTGCTGTCTCGGCACAGCCAGCTTCCAATAAATTTATCGCGAGGGTCGCCACTAATGTCGTCATCAGGGGTACACGCAGTAAAAAACATAAAACCAGCTAGGAGTGTAAAAAAACAAGAGTGTAAATTTTTCATGTAAAACGATGCTCAATAATTAAACCAATAGAAACATAAGAAAATATGTTAATGTTTTTTTCACATTTTCTGTAGTGCAAATGTAATATTTACTGTTTAATCAGGCGTGTCTTGTAAAGATGATCAATGGTGATGTTATATATTCCAGGAGCTAATGCTGAAACATTGACGGGGTTACTGCCGCTAATTGTTTTTTGGAATATCACTATTCGTCCTGAGGCATCGGTAACTTCAATAGTGCCGGTGTTGGTAGCCTCAACGTAAATTATATGGCTGGCAGGATTGGGAAACAAATATGCTTCTGTATATTTTACTTCGTTAATGCCCGTATAGGTAAGTTCGTAAGCACCCAAATCAGGAATGGCATTGCGTGGATTTCCATCAAGATCATAAAGTGTAGCGTAAGCGGTGGTTCCGCTATCAACACATGCACTTAAAGTGGACAGGTGATAATCGTTGGCTGAGGGGTTTACAAATCCTGGGGGTGCAGAAAAAACATGCGGACCAGGAATAAGGGTAGATCCTAATAACGTAGGTGTAAGCGAATATTCAATATAGCTAAGAGCAATATCTCCACCAAGGTCAAACAACAAAGGCAAACCTGGAGAGGTGCCATCAAACACGCAATTGTGTATTTCAAAATAGGCATCGTTGGCACGCGAAAGCTGCTGGCCGTTAGTAATTGCAGCATTGTTGTCGGCCACCGTGCAGTTGCG
>JAYTNW010000381.1:0-1842 GCA_043748115.1 Bacteroidota bacterium
CCTTAACCTGCATAAAACTTTTGCAATACCGCACGGTGGTGGTGGTCCAGGCATGGGTCCAATTGGTGTAGCCAAACACCTTGTCCCTTATCTGCCTTCACATCCTGTTGTAAAAGTGGGTGGAGCAAAAGGAGTTAATGCCATTTCAGCAGCCCCTTGGGGAAGCGCTTTAATTTTACTCATCAGCTATGGCTACATTAAAATGCTGGGGAAAAACGGTGTTAAAAAATCAACTGAGTTGGCAATTTTAAATGCTAACTACATGAAAGCACGTTTAGAAAAACATTATCCTATTTTATACAAAGGTGTAAATGGTTTTTGTGCCCATGAGATGATTTTAGATTGTCGTGCATTTAAAAACACAGCAAATATTGAAGCCACTGATATTGCTAAGCGATTGATGGATTACGGTTTTCATGCCCCTACCGTTGCGTTTCCTGTGGCAGGCACATTAATGGTGGAGCCTACAGAAAGTGAATCATTGCCTGAGCTTGATCGTTTTTGTGATGCTATGATTGCGATAAGAAATGAAATTGAAGCCATTGAAACTGGCAAGGCTTCGCGAAAAGATAATGCACTGATTAACTCCCCACACACGGCAGCCGAAGTAACGGCCGATACATGGGATCATGCTTACAGCCGACAACATGCAGCCTACCCTGCCGCTTGGATTGCTGATAACAAATTTTGGCCCACGGTAAAAAGAGTTGACAATGCCTTTGGCGATCGTAACCTTATCTGTACCTGCCCCGATGTGGAGAGCTATGCAGAAGAAATGGCGAATTAAAATCATAACCGGTTAATAGTTAAAGGCCATCCATTAAAACAGTGGATGGCCTTTTTATTTCGCAACATTTTTCTTGGCGATTTTGTGATAAGTAGTCCTTATGTTTTAACAAAGCAAAAAATAACCGCTGCGCGATTTACGTTGTGAAAGAGAATAAAGAGCTTGCCTTAAACCGGTTGATTTTTCTTAATTACCGATGGCCTACTCACTAAATATACGCCTGTAAAAATCAACACTGCTGCAATGACTTGTAGCCAATTGGGTTTGCCTTCCAGCATCAATAAGGAAATAATGGTAGCGAACAATGGCTGAAAATAAATGTAGGAACTCACCACTGAAGGGCTAAGTTCACGTAAAGCATAAACGTTCATCAGGTAAGCAATGAAGGTAACGGCAACAATTACAAAAGCAAAGCACGCCCAAAGTTGAGGAGTAAACTCATGCCATGCAGTGTTCACAAAATCAGTGTAGCCGAAAGGTAAAACCATAAAGCTTCCAAAAAAGAAAATCCATTTTGTTACCGTGAGCGGATGATACTTCTGCATCATTGGCTTTACCATAATCATAAAAATAGCAAACGACAAAGAGTTAATGAAAATGCAAAAATCGCCTAACACACTGTCATCATGCAGAGAAACCTTTTTTCCGAAAAGTATGAGCGTGGCTGCACCGGTAATTCCTAAAACAATTCCCAATACTTTGTTCCAACCAATTTTTTCTTTGAGCAACAAAGCTGCCATCAACAGCACCAACACGGGATTGGTGGTCATAATTAGGGCGCCATTGATGGGGTAAGTTAACGATAATCCCTTAAAAAAAAGCATTTGATTAATGGCTACACCAAACAAAGCGCACCATACTAACGTCCACTTATCCTCTTTTTTAATTTTTTCGCTAGGTAAAAACCAAGAGATAATAAAAAACAAAATGGCCGAAGGTAAAACACGAGCTACAATAAAACCCATAGGCTTTATGTGTTCAGGCATCAATTGTTTTGCAATGCTGAAATTGGCACCATAAATTAAATTGACCAGTAATACAGAAAGTTGAGCACG
>JAYTNW010000382.1:0-5112 GCA_043748115.1 Bacteroidota bacterium
TTTTTCTCAATGACCACTAAAAAGTGACCCTCTGCCATCTCCGTTGCTCTGCGGCCTCTGCGTGAAATTGTGCTGTGGGGTTTTTCACGCAGGGAGCGCTGAAGGGTAGAGATCGCAGGGAGTTTAAAAATTAAGCGAGGTTGCTGAGAGAACTTTTTTATTTTGCTTTTGCTGCACGAAGGCGATGAGTGAAAAATTATTGTTGAGCGTTAATTTATTTTTTGCCAGCTTAACCGTACCTTTTATGGAGTCTAACGGATACACATCAAAGAGTCGTACTATATTATCCTGCGTTAATGTTTTACCAATGTTTTCACCTTTGCCTACTTTGGTTGTTACGCTTTTCTCTACTACTGCTACTACTAAATTATAATTGGCATCGCTCTTTGTTACTGTGTAATTCAATACTAATGTGTCAACAGCTGTTACATTACTTTTTGTTATTTGCAATGTTTGTTTGGGTAGTGTTTTAATTCCTTTTTCAATTTCTATATTTAGTCTTTTGCTATCGGAACCTACAAAGCCTTCGTTGCCATTTACGTAAACCTGTGGTGTGTACACTTCATCAGATGCTGTGGCGCTAACATAATTACTTTGCCTGCGCGTAAAACGCATGGAGCTGTATGGATCTTTCCAGCCGTATTTGTTCCAGTAATCTACATGATAGGATAGTACATAAACAGGTTTGTTATTTTTTGCTGCATCGCCTACTACTTCACTTAAAACTTTTTCTGCAGAGGGACAACTGCTACAGCCTTGTGATGTGAATAATTCTACCAGCGCAAAGCCAGGATTTTCTGTTTTTGTTACTTGCGCGTTACCGGTACTGAAAGTGATTAATAAAACGAAGGTGTAAAATACTTTGCTCATGAATTGATTTTTACCAGCCATTATAATTAACGCAAAAGTGAGAATAATTATATTTTAAAATGTCAGCAGCCTTACAGTTGTTATTGGATAAAACAGAAACACACAGTTTCCTCATTAAACAAAAAGTTTTTTCTCTAAGCGTAGCCATTCCAATGCTGTTCCGCTTAACAATTGCTCTTTAGTTGCATCATCAAATTTCATGGACTTGATTAAACTACCAGGGATGTTTTCTCCTAACGGGAACGGGTAATCGCTTCCTAATGCAATTTTATCTGCTCCTACTAAATCAACTAAGTAATTCATCATTCGCTCGTCATGCACTAATGAATCGAAATAAAATTTGCCTAAGTAATTGATGGGTGGAACAGGATTATCAATTGCTACTAAATCAGGGCGGCAATCATAACCATGTTGTATGCGGCCAATGGTTGATGGAAAACTTCCTCCGCCATGCGCAAAGGCAACTCTTAGTTTGGGTAGTTTTTCAAACACGCCACCAAATATCATGGAGCAGATGGCGCGTGTTGTTTCTGCAGGCATTCCTACTAACCATGGCAACCAATATTTCTGCATTTGTTTTTCGCCCATCATTTCCCAGGGATGCACAAACACGGCCATGTTTAATTTTTCGCAGGCTTCAAAAACAGGAAATAGATTTTCATCGTTCAAGTTCCAATCATTAACATGTGACCCTATTTGTATACCGGCCAAACCAATGTGTTTGCAACGTTCAAGTTCTTTAATGGCAAGTTCTGGTGCTTGCAATGGAATAGTCCCTAAACCAATAAAGCGTTTGGGATATTTTGTAACAATGCCAGCAATATGATCATTCAAAAATTTAGAAAGCTCCAGCGCATCGTTTGGTTTTGCCCAATACGAAAACATAATCGGTACTGTACTCAATACCTGCACATGCACATGATGTGCATCACATTCTTTCATACGTATATCAGCATCCCAGCAATTGCTTTCTACTTCACGAAAAAAAGTACCGTCATCGCGCAGCATGCGTGCGCAGCAGGGTTTATGATGATCCAGTTGTATGAAACCGCCATAGCCAAATTTTTCTTTCCAGTTGGGAATACTTTCCGGTAAAATGTGGGTATGAATATCAATAGTGAGCATAGCAATTATTTGCGCTCAAAAGTAGCAATAGTTTTATAGCAGTGATTTACCAACAACTAAAGTTTTCCCTCATAAAAACGCATTACCTTTGAGAAAATTTAGACAGAATTGCTGAACAGGGAAAAAGTACTGAGTGATTTAGAGAAAAATTTTCCTTTTAAACCAACAGAATCGCAGCATACGTTGCTGGAAAAAATCGCAACTTTTTTTACAGACACCACTTCGCGTAAATGTTTTTTACTGAAAGGTTATGCCGGAACAGGAAAGACCACAGCCATTCAGACATTAATAAAAACATTGGCATCATTAGAGTATGTGCCTGTGCTGTTAGCACCTACAGGACGTGCTGCAAAAGTCATCACGTATTACACGCAAGCAGATGCATCTACCATTCACCGTTATTTATATGAAATAAAAACGGATAAAGAAGGCAGCGTAAATGTTCGTGTAAAAGAAAATAAATTAGGCAAGCGTATTTTTATTGTAGACGAGGCTTCGATGATTAGCAATGAAGATGACAAGACCTTGTTTCGCGGAGCGAGTTTGTTATCGGATCTTATCGACCATGTATATATTCGCAATGACAACTTTATTATTTTTATTGGTGACACAGCACAGCTTCCTCCGGTAGGAATTTCTGTAAGCCCAGCTTTGGATGAAAACTACTTAACTAAAGCACATGACCTGAATGTTACCACCTATGAACTGAAAGAAGTGGTACGGCAGCAGTTGCAATCGGGAATATTAGCCAATGCGCATTGCACGCGTTTACTCATACAGCGAGATGAAAGTTTACCGCGCTTAAAGGCAACAGGGTATAAAGATGTAATGAGATTAGAGCAGGCTGAAGTGGGCGAAATGCTTTCATCCTACTTACCTCAACGTGCCGATGGACAGGTAACGGTTATTTGCAGAAGCAATAAGCAGGCAAATAAATACAATGAGTTTATTCGAAAACGTTTTTATGATTTTGAAGAGTCATTGGAAAAAGGTGATAAGCTGATGGTGGTAAAAAATAATTACTACTGGCATGAATCCAACGACAACAATGCCTTTATAGCCAACGGAGATGTTATTGAATTGATAAAAGTAAAAACAACAGAAGAAAAATTCGGATTCCAGTTTGCTGATGCCACAATTGAATTACAGGATGCAGATGGCACACGTTTACCCGTAAAGTTTATTTTAAACTCTCTTACGAGCGAAGCACCTGCCATGACGTATGATGAATACAAACAATTGTTTGAGGCGGTAAAGAGAGATTATATAAGCGCTCATGGAAAGGTGAACATGAAAAAACTGAAAGAAGATCCTTACTTAAATGCGCTGCAGGTAAAGTACGCATACGCCATTACCTGCCATAAAGCACAAGGCGGCCAATGGTCAACTGTTTTTGTGGATCCGGGATGGATGAGTGATGAAATGTATAACAAAGAATATTTACGCTGGCTTTATACAGCCATTACGCGTGCGCGCAAGAAAGTGTATTTGGTAAATATGCCTAAACAGTTTTTTGTGGAGTGACGCTTTGTTTCACGCAGAGAGCGCTGGGTGGCTGAGTAAAAAGAGTTTGGATTTTTCTCTGTGACCTCTGCTCCTTTTTTTACTCTGCGTGAAAATTACTACCCTTCAAAAACAAGTGACGTGTTTAGCTTCTCTGCTAAAAGTTTAAGCAGATTTTGTTTAAGCGGTTCGTTATTTATTTTTTCGATAACATCACCGGCAAATGCAAAATTTAAAAGTGCTTTTGCATCTGATTCTCCAATACCACGTGCTCGGAAATAAAATAATGCATCATCATCCAGTTGACCTGTAGTTGCACCGTGTGAACATTTTACATCATCAGCGAAAATCTCCAATTGTGGCTTGGCACTCATGGTAGCATCATTGCTTAACAAAACATTTTTACTGCTTTGAAATGCATTGGTCTTCTGCGCATCTTTTCTCACGAAAATTTTCCCGTTAAAAACACCTTGTGCTTTTCCGTCCAAAATATTTTTATACAATTGGTTGCTTTCACAATGTGGGTGCGCATGGTCAACAACGGTATGGTTGTCCACTATTTGGTTATCACCGGCAATGGTCAAACCATATAAATGTGCAGTGCAATTTTCTTCGCTTAATAAAATATCGAGGTTGTTACGAACCAGTCCGCCACCAACTGTTACGGTACAGATATCAAAAACGGAGTTACGTTGCTGCTTTGCATAAACATGATTTACCTGTACGGCCTTTTCTGTTTCGTTTTGTTTTACATCAAACTCAACAAAAGCATTTTCACCAACAAATATTTCTGTTACTGCATTGGTAAAAGAAGCATTGTCGTCATTTAAAGAATGATAAGAAGCAATAACCTGTGCTTTGGCATTTTTTTCTACCGCTAACAAATTGCGTGGAAAAGAAGAAAACGGCTCCGTACGCGAGTCATTGATGTGCAGCAAATGAATAGTGTTTTCTACTTGGACATTGGCAGGAACATGAATAAGAACACCGCCTGAATTAAATGCCGTATTTAAAGCATTAAACGGTTCGTTAGCAATCCGGGTTTGCTTCCCAAAATAAGAGGATGATGAGTGTTCATCAATTGCTGTCAGTTTTATTTTATCAGATACCTGGCTTAGATCAGAAAGATTTTCTTGGTAAAGGCCATTTACAAAAACCAATACAACCGCTTTATTTCCGGCTACTTTGTAACGCTGAACATCTTCACGCGTAAGGTTAACTTTAGTAGCCGCATTTGCAACAGCAAAATTATTTTTCTGGAAAGAGGCAAGATTGATGTACTTCCACTCTTCGTTTTTTGAGGATGGAAATCCAATGCGATTAAATTCTTCCATTGCTTCAACACGTAAAGCAGGAAAAGATTTCCCGTATAATTCGGAAAACGATTCAAACGTATTTACCAGCTGTTCCTTTAAATTAGTTTTTTCTTCAATCACAAAATTCACGTGTTGCGCTTTTTAATCTCTTAAAATTATACTGCTTCTACTTCATCCTTGATCCAGTCGTAGCCTTTTTCTTCCAGCTCTAATGCCAGTTCTTTAGGCCCGCTTTTTACTATTCGTCCTTTGTACAACACGTGCACAAAATCAGGAACTATATAATCCAGCAAACGCT
>JAYTNW010000383.1:0-3300 GCA_043748115.1 Bacteroidota bacterium
AAAAACAAACAGGCCATTGTACATTTTTACACACAAGCATTAGGGTATAGCGTAAACGATGCCCATAAATTATGCCGCAAGAGTTTTTATGTTTTCGGACAAACGCTAATTGACCGTGCTGCATTTTTGCTGGGGCGCGATAAGGAGTTTAACCTAAAGATAACGGGTGAGGAGCATTTGCTGGCCATGCGCGAACTGGGAAAAGGAGGGGTGCTACTGAGCGCACATCTGGGCAATTGGGAAACGGGAGGTAACATGCTTAAAAGACGGGTGTCTAACAAGATTAATGTGGTGATGCTGGAGGCCGATGAGCAGAAGATAAAAAGTTATCTCCATACTAATACAGGGGGCTCACAGTTTAACATTATTGCCATTAAGAACGATCTTTCACATATCATTAAAATACACAATGCCCTGAGCCAAAATGAGCTTATTGCCATGCATGCCGATCGCTTTTTAGACGGTGCCAAGTCCGTTGAAATCCCATTTTTCGGACGTGTGGCCCGTTTTCCTTTGGGGCCATTTATCATAGCAAGCAAGTTTCATGCGCCCATCAGCTTTGTTTATTCTCTTAAAACCGGTAACAGAGATTACAACCTCACAGCCTTGCCCTTGGTTGCAGGTAAACTAAGCCCTGAAGAACTTGCCTCCCTTTACGTAAAAGAACTTGAAAAAAAAGTGCGAGAGAACCCTGAACAATGGTTTAATTATTACGACTTTTACGCACCATGACCGTAAGTAAAAGCGACATCACATCTGTACTTCCTCAGCGTTTTCCCTTTATCATGATTGATAACCTGGTGAGCGCTGACCCAAAAGGTTTTGAAAGCGATTTTATAGCAGCGGCAGAAAATATTTTTACAGACAACGGCATTTTAGGTGAAGCTGCCCTTATTGAAAATATAGCACAGACATGTGCAGCAGGTTTTGGCAGCATGCATAAAAACGGGAACCTGCCACCGCGGTTAGGCTTTATTGGTGCGGTGAGTAAATTAAAAGTGTATGAACTGCCCCTGTGCGGAAAAACCATACAAACCAAAATAGAAGTGATGATGGAATTTGAAAACGTGTTTTTGGTTAAAGGACAGAACTTTTGTGATGGAAATAAATTAGTGGAATGTGAAATGAAAATTGTTTTGAGTTGAAAGAGTTTACAGCAGAAATACCAGTTAAAATACGCTTTAGTGATACGGATGCCATGGGTGTGGTATGGCATGGCAATTACCTGCGCTTTTTTGAAGACGCAAGAGAAGCCTTTGGTATTAAATACGGGATGACGTATTTACAAATGTACCATAGCGGCTATTTTACACCCATTGTTAAATCAAATGTGGAGCATAAATCGCCCATTAACTATGGTGAGAATGTTGTTTCAATTGCAAAACTAATTCCTACACCAGCTGCAAAAATTGTTTTTGAGTTTACCGTAAAAAATCTCACCACCAATAGAATTAGTGCTATAGGAAGCACTACACAAATATTCCTTCACGCCCACGATCGTTCCTTGGAGTTGCTTAAGCCTGATTTTTATGCGCTCTGGGAAAAACAAGCAGGTATTAAAAATAAATAAACGTGGCTGTTTTTATAGGAGCAGAAACGGTGATAGCGCCATCAGCAACAGGAATGGAGCAGCAGTTCTCCCATCTTTTGAAAGAAGAAACATTTATCCGTAAGCAGGAGGGAAGGGGCTTTAAACAGGAAGATGTTTTTTTAGCCACAAGCGTTCGACCCTCCGTTCATGATTTCGAAAATTATTTAGTAAAGGCAATGATGGAAGTTAATGCTTCTGTTGACGAGGCATTAATAACCCATTCCCGCACAAGGGTTTTGTTGAGCACCACCAAAGGTAACCTGTCTGCCGGATTTGCTAACGCCATAGTGCAGCCAATGCAATGGTTGTATGAAAAATATAAACTTCAACACGCTCCCTTGGCTGTCAGCAATGCCTGTGCGTCTGGTGTTATTGCTATTAATACCGCTGCTGATTATATCAGTTTGAATATTTGCGATCATGTGGTGGTGTTGGGGATTGACGTAGTATGGGATTTTGTGCTGTATGGCTTTCAATCATTGTATGCTGTAAGTGCTGAGCCTTGCAAGCCCTATGATAAAAACAGGAAAGGTATTTCTTTAGGAGAAGCCTGTGCTGCCGTGGTGCTGTCAAACAATGCATCCATATTCAAGCAAGCCCCATTGCTTTACTTGGGAGGAAGTTCGTCAAATGATGCCAATCATATTTCAGGCCCTTCCAGAACGGGTGAAGGCCTTTGCCGTTCCGTTAACAAAACATTGCAATATGCAGGAGTAACAGCCAATGAAATTGATTACATCTCGGCCCACGGCACGGCTACTTTGTTTAATGATGAAATGGAGGCCATAGCCTTCAACCGCTTAAGAATGGAAGCCATCCCTTTAAATAGTTTTAAAGGGTATTACGGCCATACCTTAGGTGCAGCCGGAGTTTTGGAAACAGCGTTGGGCATGCATTGCCTCAGAGAAAATATGCTGATAAAAAACTTGGGCTACCACGAGCAAGGAACTACTGTTCCCTTAAATATAATTACCGCTCACGAGGATAAGCAAATAGACCTGTTGCTTAAAACTGCCTCTGGCTTTGGAGGGTGTAATGCTTCACTGCTGATAAAAAAATGAAGAACTTTATAACATCTTATTGCAGGATAACAGCCCATTCTGTTTGCGTAAACGGCATTCAGCTTTTCACCTCACAGGAAAACGGAGGTGATCATTTATTGAATGTTTACCGCTTCCTGAATTTAGAGTATCCAAAGTTTTATAAAATGGACAAGCATTGCAAAACAGGTTTTTTAGCGATGAGTATTCTTCAAAAATACGGTGCCACATTTTCGGAGTACGGAGATGATGAAATTGCGCAGGTGTTTGCCAGCTCAACGGGAAGTGCAGAGGTGGATGAGCGTTTTGACAGATCCTGCAAAGTGGATCAAATGCCATCTCCTGCTTTGTTTGTTTATACCCTGCCCAACATTCTGACTGGCGAAATTGCTATTGCCAACAAGTGGTATGGCGAGAGCATCACCGCTGTTACCAAAGTGTTCGATCCTGTGTTTTTTGAACGGGAGGCAACGGTATTGTTAAAGCAAAAAGCCAAAGCCATATTAGGTGGGTGGGTAAATGTGTATGGTAAAACGGATGCTTTTATTTACTTTGCAGAAAAATTGCCGCAGAAAGGTTCGGTGGAGTTAACGGCTGAAAACCTGTTGCAGCTTTATCAATTATAAAAATCAGATGGAAGTATTAAAAGAGGATCTTAAAGCCAAGGTC
>JAYTNW010000384.1:0-2351 GCA_043748115.1 Bacteroidota bacterium
CAACGCCTGTTCCCTCAGAAAACGGCAGCCTGGCCGAGGTTTTTAATGCTGGCGATACCTACTTTACAGTTGCCCGATTTCAAAAAGCTTTGGGCAAAAAAGTATCTCATTTTAATTGGACTGCTCCTGTGTTTAAAGAAACAGGCCGTGTTACCGGGCAAATGCACAGATGGACCAAGGAGTATATTCCCAAAGCAGGGATTTTAAAAAGACACGATTGCATGGACTGGGATTTGGGGCATACCGGCAAAAGCTTTGAGAAATCGAATGACCCTATCTTGCCTTTTATGAATCAAATGCTTGACCGGCTAAAAAATTTCACACCAGATCGCGAATCTTATGGCCTGGTTCATAACGACATTAACCGAGGGAACATGTTTGTTGAGAACAATAAAATTTGCTTGTTCGATACGGCTGATTCAGGATACACGTGGTTTGCTGCAGACATTGCTTTAACACTTTTTTATGTAGTACATTATTACCTTAACAATCCGTCAGGAAGCTTACAAAATCACGTGCGTTTTTTTATGGATCATTATTGGGAAGGATATTTTTCAGAAAACAAATTAGCTGATGATGATATTGGCTATATACCAACGCTAATGACTTTAAAAACAATATTTATATACGACCAACTTACACGGCTATGGGACTTAAGCAAAATAAATCATGCGCAAAAAAACTTTTACGATCAGATATACTCGTTCAGCCACGAATCTTTTGACTTCTTAAACCCAGAGTTAATTAAGCCCTGATAGATTTACCTGTAATTATTTCCCGCTAAATAATTTTTTACATAATCCATCACCCCATCCTCAAGTGTGTGAAAAGGAAGCTTGTACCCAATGGAAATCAGTTTACTCATGTTCGCTTCCGTAAAATATTGATACTTGTCTCTAATATCTTCCGGTATATCAATAAACTCAATGTTGGCGGGTTTTTCAAGTGCTTTAAATGTGCTTTGGGCAAGATCATAGAAGCTACGTGCCTTTCCAGTTCCGAGGTTATAAATGCCGGAGTTTTTCCGGTGATGAAGCAGGAAGTAACACACCTCTGTTACATCTTTTACATAAATAAAATCACGCAATTGCCACCCGTCTTTGTATTCAGCTTTGTGCGACCTAAATAATTTTATTTTTCCGGTACTCATTACCTGATTAAACCCATGAAAAATAACCGATGCCATTCTGCCTTTATGGTATTCATTGGGCCCATATACATTAAAAAATTTGAGGCCGGCCCAAAAGAAAGGTTTGCTTTCTTGTGTTAACACCCACTTATCAAAGTCGTTTTTCGAATCACCGTAAGGATTAAGTGGTTTAAGTTGAGGAATTATTATTTCATCATCCTCATATCCTAATTCACCGGCACCATACGTTGCCGCAGATGATGCATACACCAATGGAAGCCCGTATTTTACACACTTACCCCAAACCATTTTACTGTAATCGAGATTTAGTTCATCAAAAACACTCTTATTAAATTCAGTTGTATCTGTACGTGCGCCAATATGAAATACAAACTGCACCATTGAATGATGTTCATCTAACCACTGCGCAAATACGCTACGATCTACTTTTGAGGTAAATATTTTTCCATCAAGATTTTGGTTTTTACCGGCATTGCTAAAGTCATCTACTAAAACAATGTCCTTAAAATTTTCTTCGTTTAGTTTTTTAACCAAACAACTGCCAATAAAACCTGCTGCACCGGTAACAATTATCATAAAACCATTCTCTATTGTGTAACAACATTTAATTTTTCTCCTGTAAAAACAGGCACCACTTCATTCATCAAACCTTGCTTAAACCCTTCACTGAGCAAAAGCTTTATTGCTTGCTTCCCTGGCTCGCCCAAATTTTCAGAGTATGCATTAACATATAACCTGATGTGATCCCGCACCACCTCATCACTAAGCTCCTGCGCATGTTGCTTTACAAACGTTGCAGATGCTTCAGGGTTTTCAAAAGCAAACCGAACGCTTTGAGCAATAGCTTCATTTACTTCTCTTTTTAAATTTTCAGGAAGCGATTTTTTTATCACTATGCATCCTAAAGGCAGAGGAAAATGAGTGCGCTGTTCCCACAGTTCTCCCATATCTGCAATCTTATGTAGTCCTTTTTCTCTGTAAGTAAATCTTCCTTCATGTATAAGCAATCCGGCATCGTAGTTTTCTGCTATCACCTCTTTTTCAATATCTGAAAAAAGCACTGCCGTTTTATTAATTGCATCAGGCGCAAAGATTGAAAGCAGCAAATTTGCTGTAGTTAGCATTCCCGGAACAGCGATAGAATGGTTAGCAATATCTTTTAATTTAATGGGATATTTACTCACCAACAGTGGGCCGCAAC
>JAYTNW010000385.1:0-2583 GCA_043748115.1 Bacteroidota bacterium
GCTAAGGCAACTTCGTTTTTCTCATCGTGCAGCCACCGAAAGCAACTGATCACAAAACCAATTTGTGGCGCAGATTGCAGCAGCAGGGAATCACGTGAAATAATATCATCTATGCCATTTAACACAAGGAAGTCAGCCAGGTCATTTCCCTCTTTGTTATTTCTCACCAGCAACACCATGTCACTCAAGTCATACCCCTTTTGCAACTGGCTTTGTATGATGTACCAGGCTTTGGAGAAAAATATTTTTTTATCGTCACTTATGCTTTCGGAAAAGCGCAGGTCAGCAACTGCATCTTTTTTAGAAAGTATTTCAATGTACACAAAACCTTCCTCTTTTTCACGGACAACCTTTTGTTCAACTTTGTGTTTTTGGTAAGCAAGCTGAATCATGTTATCATAATAATCTACCGGAGGAATAATTTCCGGTATCATCGAAAAAAGTGCATTGTTAAATTTAACCACAGACAGTGCAGAGCGAAAATTATTTTCAAGCTGAAACAACTTTGTTTTTTGGGCAATTTTTCCCAACTGCGCCTCTACTTCACCAAGAAGCAATTTCATTTCGCCCCCTCGCCAGCGATAAATAGATTGTTTAACATCACCCACTGTAAGCACATGATTACCGTCAGATAAACTATTTTTTAAAAGTGGTAATAAGTTTTTCCACTGCTGCTGTGAGGTATCCTGAAACTCATCCACCAGAAAATTTCGGTAAGTGTTTCCCACTTTTTCATAAATAAAAGGAGTGTCATTTCCGGAAATAAAATCAGCCAGCAGCCTATTGGTATCGCTAATAAGCATCACATTGTTTTCTTGACGGTAATGCGTTAACCCTTTGTCTAAATAACTTAAAACACCTGCCAAATAGATTACCTTTAGCGTTGCAGAAGCAGAGAGATAAAAGCTTATGTTTTCTTCAAAATATTTTTTGATTTCCAAAAGTATCACCCTTAATTCGTTGGTAAGTGCAGTGTCGTTTTTAATATATTCAGGAATATCTTTTTTAAACAACGCTCCCCCATTAACTACATCTTCATACCGTTTGCCAAACTCATTGTTTGTCGGAAATATTACTTGCGTGAATCCACGGACAGCACTTGCAAAACCCCTATTTCCAGCATGAAAATCATTGATATCAATTCCTACTGAGTTAGTAATGTCAAAAAACTTAACAGCCATTTGCTTAAGCGTATTTTCAAAAACAGAAACCTTGCTACGCAATTCCTTTAAAACATTCTCGTCTATGGGCTGATCATACTTTTCTTTAAGTTCCTTGTAGGTATCCTTAAACAATTCACCGGCAATTTTTTTTAGTTCCGTCTGCATGTTCCACCCTTTCTCGTCCTCCATCCTGTCATAGGCAAAATTCTCAAGCCAGTTTGTCAACTCCTTGTTTTGGCCTAAGGAAAGCAAAACGTGGTTCACCGTAAAATCAACGGCCGCATCTCGGTTAAGGTCCACATCATATTTTCCCGGCAACCCCAGTTCTCGGGCAATGGCTTTGGTGATGTTAAGAAAAAAACTATCAATGGTGCTGATCGAAAAATCGGGGTAGTGATGCAAAATAAAGCTCAACGCCTCTTTAGCCATATCCTGAACTGCACCGGATAATTGTAAGGCTTCGATAATTTCTTTTTCTAATCGCGAATTTTTGTTTTCACTAAGCTGCCATAGGGCAAAAACAATCCGCTCCTTCATTTCTCCAGTGGCATCGTTTGTAAAAGTAATGGCCAGCGTATTCTTTAAAAATGCAGGTTTAGAAAATATGAGCAGCAGGTATTCCTTTACCAGTGTATATGTTTTTCCCGAACCAGCAGACGATTGATATATTTTTAGATTACCCATGTAATATTTCCATTTTTATTCATCAAGCCATTAGCTTTAAACAACAAGATTGGCAATTGCATGCCGTTTTCAAAAATACTCTATTTTAGTTCAAAAATAATTAAGCATGAATGTAATTGCTGTGTTTGTGGGTGGGGGCTTAGGTAGCCTCCTACGTTTTGCGGTAAGTGAGTTTAGTAAAAAATATTTTTCTTTGGCATTGCCCTATGGCACCCTCATTTGCAACCTGCTTAGCGCCTTGATCGTTGGCTGGCTGATGGCGTTGGCCGTAAATACATTAAAAGTGAGCGATACAATGAAGCTTTTGATTGTTACTGGTTTTTGCGGAGGCTTTAGCACCTTTTCTGCTTTTTCCTTCGAAACTTTTCAGATGATGCGTAACGATCAGTTACTTTTGGCAGCAGCTCATGTTTTCATTTCTGTGGCCGGATGCCTCCTTTTTATCTGGGCCGGATGGAAACTGGCTTCAACATCATTTTAATAATTACTTCGTCATTACCCTCTATGATATCACTTAAAAAATTACACTTGGTTTTTATTCTAGGCTTGGTGCCTGCAATTGTTTTTTGCCAACAAAAAAACAAGTCCAACCTCACTCCTGCCGTGCCAAGATTGGTGGTGGGCATTGTGGTTGACCAAATGCGGTATGATTATATTTACCGCTATTGGGATAAATATTCCGACAATGGTTTTAAACGATTGGTGAACCAAGGTTTTTTTTGTCGCAACACCCATT
>JAYTNW010000386.1:0-14725 GCA_043748115.1 Bacteroidota bacterium
ATGTTCATAAGGTGGTAGCATTGACAGGAGCAATGAATGTGTAATAATATTATACACATTATGAACAGACTAATATTTACATTAAAAAATTATTTAAAATTTAAATATAATTATAATGGTAGAGATCGGAATTTTTGAAGAAGTAATTAAATCCGGATATTTGCATCGTCCCATTGATCCGGCGCTGGATCTGTTTGCCGAAATTGAAAAACTTAAAAAGGAAAAAAATGCTGTCATACTCGCTCACTACTACCAGAACGCTGATATTCAGGATATAGCTGATTTTCGTGGCGATAGCCTGGGTTTGGCGCAACAGGCGGAAAAAACTACTGCCGATATCATCGTTTTTGCAGGGGTACATTTTATGGCCGAGACAGCTAAACTTTTAAACCCAGCAAAAAAGGTAGTTTTACCCGATCTTAAAGCCGGTTGCTCATTGGCCGATAGTTGCCCACCCACAGCCTTTAAAGCATTTAAAGAGCAGCATCCAAACCACCTAGTAATTTCCTATATAAACTGCACAGCAGAGATCAAGGCGTTAAGTGACATCATTTGCACATCTAGCAATGCAGTAAAAATTGTAGAAAGTTTACCTGTTGATCAAAAAATAATATTTGCACCTGATAAAAATTTGGGAGCATACATCATAAAAAAAACAGGACGGGACATGGTATTATGGAATGGCAGTTGCATGGTACATGAAATATTTTCTGAGCAGAAAATTATAAAGCTAAAAGAGCGTTTTCCAAAGGCGCTAGTCATTGCCCATCCTGAATGCGAGGAACCGGTTTTAAAACACGCTGATTTTATTGGATCAACAACGGCATTACTTAAGTATTCTAAAGAGAACGATGCCTCAGAATTTATTGTAGCCACGGAAGCAGGAATTCTTCACCAAATGCAAAAATCATCGCCACAAAAAACATTTATACCTGCTCCACCTGATAATAATTGTGCATGTAATGATTGCCCTCATATGAAACTTAATTCATTGGAAAAAGTATATCTGTGCATGAAAAACGAAGTGCCAGAATTGATCATCCCTGCGCATTTACACGAACCAGCACTGAGGCCGTTAAAAAGAATGCTTGAAATATCTAAGAAATATGGCTTGTAGGTTGCATGTATTGGTGGTGCTTGTGTTTATATCGTTAAATGCGTTTTCGCAAAACGATTCTTTAAAAATAAATGCCAACGGACGTAATGTTTTTTATTTCCCTAACGGAAAAATAAGTAGTGAAGGAAGTTTTGTGAACGGCAAACCTGAAGGTGTTTGGAAATCATATTTTGAATCTGGAAAATTAAAATCAGAAGGTGCACGAAAAAATAACCAGCCTGATGGATTGTGGAAATTTTACACTGAAGCTGGAACCGCCACAGCAGAATACAATTATATAAGTGGAAAAAAGGCAGGATTACAAAAACAATTTTACATCAACGGAAAAATTAAAACAGAAGAATTTTTAAAAGATGGAATTAGAGAAGGTTTATATACAGAATACTATGAAAACGGTTTTCCATTAAAGCAAATTCCATACACCAATGGGGTGGAAAACGGATTGGTAAAAGAGTATGCAGAAGACGGACGCTTAGTGACCATTAGCACCTATAAAGAAGGGTATCTTAAAAAAGAGGAACGCATTAATGGTGTGGATAAATTTGGTTTTAAACAGGGTGTTTGGAAAGAGTTTTTTGCGGATAATACCCTTAAAAACGAAACACAGTTTAAAGATGACAAACGCAATGGATTTTACAAAGAATATGCTGCTGATGGAAAGCTGGTAAGGACAGAAAAGTATAAAAACGGAGAACTCATTATTGAAAAAGTAAATAAAGTAAAGTTAGAAATTGAACGTGAATATTTTACTACAGGAAAACCCAAGACAAGCGTAAACGTAATTGACGGAAAAAAAGAAGGTGCGCAAAAGGAATTTGATTCTGCCGGTAACATTGTGGCTGGTAAACTTTATAGAAACAACAAATTAGTAGCAGTTGGAATTACTGACGAAGCAGGGCAGCCGCAAGGAGCTTGGAAATATTTATACGATGACGGAAGCCTACAAAGTGAAGGAAACTATAAAGACGGCAAACGCACCGATGAATGGAAATTTTATTTCCGTGACCACACTATGCAACAACAAGGAAAGTATGTGAACGGACTACCGGATGGTGAGTGGAAATGGTTTTTTCGTAACGGAGGTTTGCGAAGGGAAGAAACTTTTGAGAAAGGAAAAGAAGAAGGTGTGTCGAAAGAATACAATGATTCACACCAACTTATTGCATCAGGAATTTATATAGAGGGTAAGAAAGAGGGACTGTGGAAATACGATAACGGGGAATATGTAGCACAGGGAGAATATGTGGATGGAAATTTGACAGGGTTGTGGAAACAAACCTACCGTAATGGAAAAACAGCGTTTACAGGAAAATATTTTGAAGGGATGGAAGAAGGAGAGCATTTGTATTTTTATGAAAATGGAAAAATAAAGGAACAGCGTCATTATAAAAAAGGATTGCGTGACGGCCTTTGGAAGTTTTATAACGAAAATGGAATACTGATATTAAATATTACCTACAACGCAGATAAAGAAAACGAAATAGATAAAATAAAAATAAGGTAGCCGTTTTAATAATTATATTTTATTTTTTTTGCTAATTGCTGTGTTCAAAAAGTATAACACTAATTAATTTTGATTGGTAAATCGCGAGATTACACGCGGTATCACTAACGCAATCTCTCGATTAACATAAACCAGTTAACGGAACCAACTTTAACTATTCGTAAATTCGCAAAAACTTCTTATCCACACACATTGAAAGTAGGTTTATTTTTTGGATCATTTAATCCAGTTCATAACGGCCACATGGTAATTGCAAACTACCTTGCTGAATTTACTGACCTTGACCAGGTGTGGATGGTGGTTTCGCCCCACAACCCTTTAAAGCCCATTGGCAGTTTGCTTAACGATTACCAGCGTCTTCAATTGGTGGATCTTGCCATTGGAAATTACAGAAAAATTAAAAGCTCTAAAATCGAATTCGGGCTGCCCAAACCGTCTTACACCGTTGTAACATTAGCGCATTTGCTCGAAAAATTTCCACAGCACCAATTTGTACTTATCATGGGCAGTGATAATTTACACACCTTTCACAAGTGGAAAAACAATGAACAAATTTTAGCTAATCATAATCTTTATGTTTATCCACGTCCTGGTTTTAATGGGGTACAATTTAAAGACCACCCCAACATTAAATTTGTAGAGGCACCGCTTATGGAAATTAGCAGTACCTTTATTCGAAACGCTATTAAAGAAGGTAACGATGTGCGTTTCCTTCTTCCCGAAAAGGTAGCTGACTACGTGGACGAAATGAATTTTTATAAGAAATAAAAATAGTGTTATTTTTGACCCACCACTTTTATTCACTTTTTTTAAAAACCTTTTATATGAAAAAACAAACACAAGCTTGTATTATTATTTTTTTATTGATTTTTACCTCTGTCAGCGCACAGATAAATACAAAAAACACAACCTATGTTGGAGCCGGTCCAGGGTTATTGTTAGGCGGAGGATCATTTACACCTTCAAGCAATGGAGAGTCTAAAAAGTACAGTGCTTTTGTTGCCAACTTTAACATGGGTTTAAATTTCCATCACTCCTTTTCAGAAACTTTTGGTGCCGGAATGTATATAAAATTAGCAGGTGTAGGTTATGCTACTTTAGAATCGGAAACAGAGAATGACTGGAGTTCAACAGGTTCGAGCCAGGTGATTATTGGCCTTCAACCTAGATTTTATGTTTTAAATAAAAATAAAATATCACTATCCATTGCGCCAAACATTGGTCTTATATTAGCTAAAGATAATATTGAAGTGGAAACTAATTCCCTGAATACTTATTCCTATGATGGACAATCAACAGGAATTAATTACGGAGCCAGTGTCAATTTTAATTTTTTCTGGTCAAAAAACTGGGGCATGTTTGCTGAGGTAGGGCTTAACGGATCCAGTCATACTGGCGATTTTGATGATTATGGCGTGGTTAACTATCGCTTAACCAATTTAGGTATAGCTGCAGGTGCTGGCATCATAGCTAAATTTGGCGGTGAGGATACTGATCCCGCAAGGTAAAATTTACCCACACTTCGTATTATAATTTTAACTTAGGAAAACCATAAGAATCAAGTGATGATTTAATTTTTTCTATATCCCGCCTTTAACCCTTTTTGTATGCATGCTTTTGCCTCTGTTCCGGTATTGCGTTTGCTCATTCCCTTTTGCCTGGGAATAGTATGCCAGGTGTTTTTACCTCTACCATTTAACTATTTACTAACCTCTGCATTTGCAACAGGTGTTGTTGTGTTGCTGTTCTCCTTTTATAAAAAAGTCTTTCAAAAATTTAAATGGAGATGGGTGTATGGAGCCTCTTTCAATATTTTTATTGCACTTTATGCTATGCTGCTGGTGTTTGCTAACACCGAAAAAAATAGCCCCAATTTTTTTGGTAATGAAATAGATAAAGCGGAGGCTTTCTCCTTACGGCTTACTGAACCTTTACATGAGAAAGAAAAATCCATGAAAGCAACAGCGGCAGTTAGTGCTATGCTGGTGAACGGAAAATGGAAATCCACTACAGGAAGAATAATTATTTACTTCGCCAAGTCCAGCCGAACAGCAGCACTTAAATATGGTGATGTTATTATTGGCAAACAAAAACCTCAGCTTGTAAAAGAACCCCAAAACCCAGGCTCGTTTAACTACAATCGCTTTTTATCATTTCATGGAATTTATCACCAAGTATATTTAAAAAGCGACTCATGGGCAACCACAAGCATCTCACACACCAATATCTTATGGGAGGTAGCATACGCTCTCAAAGTAGGTTTTGTAAAGGAAATTCAACGTCAAATCGTTTCCGCAAACGAAGTTGCCGTATGCTCAGCGCTGTTAGTAGGTTTTGAGGATTATTTAGACCAAGAGTTAATAGATGCCTATTCGAGTTCAGGAGCATTGCATGTATTGAGTGTTTCTGGATTGCATGTGGGCATTATTTTTATTTTTCTTCAATGGCTTCTTCAAGTGATGGACAAAAGAAAATGGAGCATGGCCGTTAAAAATATTCTAATCATTCTCACCATTTGGTTTTACGCACTGCTGGCAGGTCTTGCCCCATCTATTTTACGATCTGCTGTAATGATTACCATGATCATCATAGGCAAATGGTTGAAACGTGACGCCTACATGCTCAACACAACTTTGTGGTCATCGTTTATTTTGCTTCACATTAATCCTTTTATGATCACAGAGGTAGGCTTTCAATTGTCTTATTTGGCAGTTTTCGGAATTGTTTATTTGCATCAGCGCCTTGTTGCCTTGTGGACAGCCCCCAACCGTTTACTTCAAAGCATTTGGGAGCTTACATCAGTATCGTTGTGTGCGCAATTAATGACCTTTCCGTTGGGGTTACTTTACTTTAACCAGTTTCCCAACTTGTTCCTCATCTCAAACCTGTTGGTTATTCCCATATCATCTTTGCTAATGTTTTCTTCAATTGCAGCTGCCGCATTTATGTGGTTACCTTACATCCCATTTATCTGCTGGAAAGTAAGTTACTTGCTGGCTTGGGTTATGAATGAAATTGTGCTCACCGTTGATAAAATTCCGTATTCAATTATAAAAGGAGTATGGATATCAATTGGCCAAACCTGGGTAATTTATCTCATGATAGCAACGGCATTGTGGTTTTTAATGTATAGACGTAAGGTGGCTCTGTTTTTATTCTTCGCATTAAGTTCCATTTTTTTAGGATGGATGATAGCAGAAGAAAAAGAAATAAAAAATCAAAGAAAAATGATTGTGTATGCTATTGATAAAACAACGGCTGTTGATATTATTTCGGGTCACGACCATGTATTTATAGCACCTGATGAGCTTGTAAATGATAAAAGCAAAATACGCTTCAACATTCAACGCAAATGGTATGAAACAGGCATTCGCCAAACGCGTAACATAAATTTTATTCAACGCCTTCCGCACCACACAATAAAAGATTTCGGTTATGCAGATGAGGTTTATTTTAACTCCGTAAAAGTAAGGGGCCCATTTATTCAGGTTGCTGATAAAATAATATTTATCCCTACACAATGGCTCCCCAAAATAAAAGAGGGCGAAAAAATACATGTAAATTATGTAATCATTACATCCCGTTTTAAAAACAAACTGACATTGCTTTATAAATGCATTTCTGCCGACAAAATTATTTTTGATGGCAGCGCCTTTGAAAAAAAGTATTTAAAAGAAGATTTAAAAGATCATACGCTCATTTATTCGGTAAAATTAAACGGAGCCTTACTTGAAGATTTTAAATACTGATTGTATGGCTAACGTCTTTTCTTTTTATTAAACTTGTTTTTGGCCTTATCTCTAAAGCCATCTCTTTTCTTATCAGAACGTTTAAACGACTGCGGTTCAATCAGACGGTGTTCGTCATAAATTAAAAAATCAACTTGTTTTTTAACAATATCGGCATTCTTAATGATTACCACCACTTCATCACCTAAACTATATTTTCGTTTGGTTCTGTGGCCCACAATGCAATAATTTTTTTGGTCTAGTTCATAATAATCATCATTCAAATCACGTAAACGCACCATGCCTTCGCATTTATTGCCAGCCAGCTCCACATAAATTCCCCATTCAGTTACACCTGAAATTACCCCTTTAAAAATCTCATTCTTCCTTTCGGAAAGATACTGAACCTGTTTAAATTTTATAGATTGCCGCTCAGCATCAGCAGCGTTTATCTCCCGCTCAGTGCTGTGCTTGCATTTTTGTTCATACTCTTCTTTGGGAGCGCTTTTACCACCTTTTAAGTAATGGTCCAGTAAACGATGAACCATAACATCAGGATACCTTCGAATTGGCGAAGTAAAGTGAGTATAAAAATCAAAAGCCAATCCATAATGCCCTATGTTTTCTGTTGAATATACAGCTTTTGCCATGCTGCGTATAGCCAACTGTTCAATCATGCTCTGTTCTTTTTTCCCTTGAACTTCTTTAAGCATGTTATTTAACGAGTGCGATATTTCTTTTTCGCTACCGGTGTTAATGCGGTATCCGAAATTTGCGGCAAAGGTTTTAAAATCATTCAGTTTTTCCTCTATGGGAACATCGTGTATGCGATAAACAAAAGTTTTTGCCTCTGTGTTTTTCTTAGCCCCAGCTTCTCTGTTTTTTCCAATAAATTCAGCTACTTTTCTGTTTGCCAATAGCATAAACTCTTCGATCAATTTATTCGAGTCTTTACTTTCTTTTAAAAATATGCCGGTAGGGTTTCCCTTTTCGTCAAGTTTAAATTTCACTTCTGATTTTTCAAAACTTATGGCACCTTTTTTATGTCTCTCCTTACGAAGAATTTGTGCAAGGCTGTGCATTGTAAGTATTTCATCACTCAATGTGCCTGCTTTGGTTTCAATTATTTCTTGGGCTTCTTCATAGGTAAATCTTTTATCAGAAAAAATTACGGTACGCCCAAACCATTCGCTCATTACTTCTGCCTTATCGTTCATTTCAAATACGGCAGCATAACAAAGTTTTTCTTCACCCGGCCGAAGAGAACAAACGTGGTTAGATAATTTTTCGGGTAGCATAGGAATAACCCTATCCACTAAATAAATGGAAGTAGCTCGGTTATAGCCTTCTGCCTCCAATGCTGTGCCAGGCTTCACGTAGTGGGAAACATCAGCAATATGAATGCCTATTTCCCAATTTCCATTTGGCATCTTTTGTATGGAGAGTGCATCATCAAAATCTTTTGCATCAACAGGGTCAATGGTAAAGGTTGTGATTTTTCTAAAATCTCTTCGTTTTTTTATTTCTTCTTTGGAAATGGTGTCGTCAATAAATTCAGTTTCCTTTTCTACTTCGTCAGGAAATTTTTCAGGCAAACCGAACTCCACTATAATGGCATTCATTTCTGCAAAGTGCTCACCGGGAGTACCCAGTATCCTGATCACCTCACCATTAGGATTTCGCGCACCGTCTTCCCATTGTGTAATGCGCGCAATTACTTTGTCGCCATTTTTAGCTCCATTCAAATGCTTACCCGGAATAAAAAGATCTACATGCATTTTATTACCGTCAGCAATCAGAAAAGCGTAACTGCCGGAATGTTGGATGGTTCCGGCAAACTCCGTACGGGAGCGTTTTATAATTTCAACTACTTCACCCTGCTGTCTTTTTCCTTCCTGGTGGGCCAATAAACTAATCTTAACCATATCGCCTTTAAGTGCGTTAGCGGTAAGGTGTGGAGGTATGTGTATGTCTTCCTCAAAATCATCATTGGTCATGTAGCCATCTCCTTTGGCGTTTATATCAATTTTTCCTTCTATGAAGCGAGCAATCGGCATTAGCTTGTAGCGATATGGTTGCACCTCCACCAGTTCGCCATCAGTAAAAAGCTCTTTTAATATATTTTCAAGGTAATGATCGAGTTGCTTTTTGTCAGCGTTTAAAATTAGATTTATAAATTCGTCATTAAGATTGGTTTCTGCTTTGCGCCACACTTGTTTAAAGTTAAAGGTTGCGCGCGGTTGTTTTTTAAATACGTTAAGTATTATTTTTTTCAACTCATCGAGTTGTATTTTCGTAAAATTACTTGTTTTTTCGCCATAGCGTTAATTGTGTTGTAAAGATAAAAATGATCATTCCGTGCCTAGCACAGATGGAAAGGTTTTATAAAATTGTTATAAACAGAAAGCGGCAATGATAGCGCAACAATAAAACAACATTTTTACAAATGCTTACGAATGACTGCTGCAAGTTCTTTAGCATACAAAAAACCATTCATGCGCCAAACATTTTCTCCGTTAACAAACAGCATTAGTACAGGAACGCTTTTGATCTGGTGCGCTGCAGCCAACGTAACATGCTCATCAATATTTATTTTATGAATGAAAATTTCGCGTTCAAGCTTAGACGGTAACTCTTCCAATATCGGGTTAAGCCATTTACAAGGTTCACACCAGTCGGCATAAAAATCGACCAGCACCACTTCATGTTTTTGAACTATTTCACCCAGCATAAAAATTAGGCAATTACTCCGTTGTTGAGCGGAATACCGCAGTCTTTTATTTTACCGAAGCCTCCGTAAACATTAATAACGTTTTCAAATCCTTTTGCTTTTAACAACGAAGCGGCTATCATTGAGCGATAACCACCTCCACAGTAAACCAGATAGCTTTTGTTTTTATCCAATTGATCATAAGCCAAAGGCAAATCAGATAAGGAAACAAATTGTGCATCTTTTACATGCGAGGTTTCAAATTCTCCAGGTTTACGCACATCTAAGGCTGTGTACAATCCGGTTTTCATTTGCTGGTTAAAAGATGCAGCATCTATGGAGTCAATCGTGTTAACAGGTTTTTTGGCAGCTATCCATGTTTGCATTCCTCCTGCTAAATAACCAATAATGTTTTCGTATCCAACCCTGGCTGCGCGCAAAACACTTTCTTCTGCTTTGCCTTCATCGCAAACCAAAACAAGTGGTTGTTCAATATGGATTAATGTGCCTATCCAAGTTGCGTACTGGCCGTTTAATCCAATATTAACAGATTGAGGAATAAATGCTTTTTCAAAATCGTCAGCATTTCGTGTATCTAAAACGATTGCACCTTTTTGTAACGCACTTTCAAAATCAGAAAGTGAAAGCGATTTTGAATTGTTCTGCACCACTTGGTCAATAGCAGCATAACCGTTTTTGTTGATGCGTGCATCTTCAAAAAAATACATAGGCGGAGGTAAAATACCGGTTGTTAAATTTTGAATAAACAGCTCTTTATTGGTTTCTACTAAATAATAATTTTGTTTTTTTTGTTGGCCAATGGTGCTCCAAGTTTCTTTACCAATGTTTTTTCCGCATGATGAGCCGGGACCATGTGCTGGGTAAACAATCACATCATCAGCTAACGTTTTAATTTTTGAATTTAATGACTCATACATTAATCCAGCAAGATGTTCTTTTGAAATTCCGCTGCCATCAAGCAAGTCAGGTCTTCCCACATCACCCACAAACAAGGTGTCGCCAGTAAAAATACAGTAAGGCTTTTGGTTTTCATCTAAAAGCAAGTAGCAAGAAGACTCCATGGTATGCCCGGGAGTGTGCAAAACCTTTAGGGTAAGCTTTCCTATTTTAAACTCATCACCATCCTTGGCATTGTAAACATTATAAGATGTATTGGCTTCGGGGCCGTAAATTATTTCAGCGCCTGTTTTTTTTGCAAGGTCAATGTGCCCAGAAACAAAGTCGGCATGAAAGTGTGTTTCAAAAACATATTTGATTTTGGTTTCACGTTGTGCTGCCAAATCAGTGTAAGGCTCTGTTTCTCGAATGGGATCAATAATGGCAGCTTCTCCTTCTGATTCAATGTAATAAGCCGCTTCGGCAAGGCAGTTGGTATAGAGTTGTTGAATATGCATAAACGAATAAGGTAAGTTAACAATACAAAGGTAGAAAAGTTTGAGACGTAGGATTTTCGCTCTCGTTTTGAAGGAAAACGTTGGAAAAAACTAATGAAAAAAAAGCTCTTTCAATAAAATGGCAATACCCATGCAGCAAACAAACCATCCAAATGCAGGCTTTAGTTTTTGGGCGGATATTTTTGAGGAAATAGCAATTCCGATTAAAATTCCCGCTGTGGAAAAGAGGGAAAATATAAATAGGAAAGCCCAGTCAATAGCAGCCCCTGAGGAAAGCTCACCGGCAAACCCCACAAAAGCATTTGCAGCAATAACCAAAAGCGAAGTGCCCACAGACATTTTAATGGGAATGCGCGCAAAAAATACCAGCGCAGGGATGATTAAAAACCCGCCACCAATTCCAACAATGCCGGTAAGGATGCCAGTAAAAAAACCAATCATAAAAATGTAGTTGAAGTGAGCAGGAGCCTGATGTTGTTCTTCCTCCACAAGCTTGCTTTGTTTAATCATGTTGTAAGCCACGATTACCATAAGTATGGCAAACAGCAGCATTATGAACAAATTTTTATGAAGGGTAAAATTTCCGGTAGAAAAAATTACATCGGGGATGAGAGGAACAACATACTTCCGTGTGAGAAAAACAGATACCAAGGATGGGGCGGCAAAGATGACAGCTGTTTTAAGGTGCACCAATCCTTTGCGCATGTATTGCCACCAACCAATAAAGCTGGTGAGGCCTACTACAAACAATGAATATCCAGTAGCCTGCACTGGTTCAACGTGAAGCAGGTACACCAAAATGGGTACGGTTAAAATTGACCCACCGCTTCCCAGGGTGCCGAGAGACAACCCTATGAGCAAGGCACAGATGTAGCCGAAAATTTCCAGAAGCAGCAGTTTAAATGATGATGGGCAAATGTAAGCCTTGAAAGGTTTAACTGTGCGTTTACGTCATCAAAAAAAATAGGTTACACAAAAAATAAATTTTTCATGCAGATGTGTGAAAAGTGTAACCCTTGTGTTGCTTTTGCAGTTTATATGTCTTAAGAAAAAACATCACCAATGAATAATTTCACTTTGCAAATGCAATCTTTTGTATCAAAAATTAAAGAACAAAAATTTTTATTATTAGGCTGTTTGTGTGTTGGAGCCGCTGCGGCAACAACCTATCAGTACATACACCCCGCAAAGTATGAGGCCAAAGCGGTAATTAAACCCGCAACAAAGCAAGTGCAGGGATTTACCGCTGCCACAGATGCCGAGGTGTTACGTTCACGTAAAATGATTGAGCAAGCCGTTAAAGACAAAGGTCTTAATGTGGTATATACAAAAAACCGCCCGCTGCAGGAAAAGGAATTGTATGGCAATGCCCCTGTGGAAGTAAAATATAAAATTGACGATAAAAATTTTACGCAACAATCTTTTGAGATACAAGCAAAAGGAGCTGACGGATATTTGTTAAGTTACCTTGCCGGAGATGTGCCGATGCAACGCGAAGGAAACTATGGTAAAGAGCTTAACCTCGGATTTATTAAATTGGATATTCATAAAACAGCGTACGGCTTTTCGCTTTCTGACTTGGACAAATATCATTTTACCGTTTATTCCGACCAAGCACTTGCACAAAAAATAACCAATGGAAATTTTGATTGTAAGCCTGTAAACAACTCAGCTAACGTGGTGGAGATTACCTACCAGAGCGAAAGTCCGATAAAGGCGCACCAGGTAGTTAATGCCGTTGCTCACGCTTATGGAAAATCAGAAATATTTACCAACGAAGAACAGGTGCAGGCAAATATTGAACAGATAAACAACCAACTCACGCGCATTTCGCAAGAGTTGGATAACTCTCAACAGGAAATTGCAGCCTACAAAGCAGAAAACAATGCTTTTGAATTACCTCAACAAGCCGGAGCAAACCTTAACACGGTAAGCCAGTTGCAAGTTCAAAAAGTTGATATTGATATGCAGTTGGCCGCTTTAGACAACATGAGCGATTATTTACGTAAAAACAGAAATGTGAACAGCATTGCTCCAGAGTACGGCACCATTAATGACCTTATTTACACCGAAACCTACTTGAAATTAAATGATAAAGCATCAGAAAGACAACAGGTAAAAGAAAACGGAGGAGACGTAACTAAAATTGATAAAGAGATTAGCGCATTAAAAGATATGCTTGCCGAAAGCATAAAGAATACCCGTAAAAAACTAACCGTTAAGCAACAAGCTATGGCCGATGCCATTGTTGTAGCTAAATCAAGGATGCAGGTGATGCCCGAAGCAGAAAACAAGCTGGAACAACTAAACAGAAATGTGTATTTGTATTCGAAGCTGTATGATTATTTAATTCAAAAACGCGCTGAAGCAATGGTGTCGGCTCCAATTATTCCGGCAGCGTCTTACATTGTTGATGAAGCTTCTTTTCCCACAACACCCGTTACACCATCTGAAGCGCAGGTGTGGTCTGTTGCCCTGTTGTTGTCCTTACTTGGAGGTTTGGGAGCCATTGCCATTAGGCCGATATTTAAAAACAAGATCAGAAATCGCGAAGAGCTAAAAAAATACACCGACATTCCGTTTATTGCCAACATTGATAATGCCAAGAAAGACGAATATTTGGCTGAGCCGTTTATGAATTTATGCACAAAAATATTGCTCATGAACCAAGATCATAAAGTGCAGATGATAACACTTACCTCTACTCATGCAGGAGAAGGAAAGACAACCATAGCGCAAAACCTCGCCAAAACCTATGCTTCACTTGATAAAAAGGTGTTGTTGGTGGATATGAACCCAGTAAATCCCGCATTGGCAACTATGTTTGAAACAGAAAATGAAAAATCCATATCAGACATTTATCAAAACAATGTGAACCTGCACCAGGCAGTAAGCATAACCACTGCCCCTAACGTGGATTTATTAACAGCCGGGCAGCTAAAAAACGGTATTAATACGTTTTTAACAGAAGGTAAAACTGGCAATATTATTGCTGATATTAAGGAGTTGTATGACCTTGTAATATTTGATACTCCGGAAACCAGCAATTACATTGACGCTGTACCGCTAATGAAAGCAAGTGATTTAAACCTTTATGTGGTAAAATCCAATAGCGCATCTGCATCGTATGTTAAGCAAGCTGCCCTTATCAAGGAAGATTTTGACATTCACAACATGTTTATTGTACTCAATGGCATGACGGAGAATAAAAATCACTCAGGAATTGAAACTACAGGAAGATTTAAGGTATTGAAAGGTCGTCAGCAGGCTGAATCAGAAGTGAGATTAATACCACGCATGTTAAAAAAAGCAGCATTGTGGTTTTACTAAATAGTTGACTAATGAAAGATAAAAGCGCCTTCCTAACTCATTTCTTTGACAAGATCAAAGAGGTTAAGTATGCTGCCCTAGGGTTCACTAGTCATTCTCTTGATGTTTATGAAGGTGACAGCCTTCATATAGTGCTGCACCATGATGACAACAAAAAAATTCTTAGCATACTGGAATTTTCGCCTTACCTCAGGAGCATAAAAATTTTAGATAAGCCTTTTGTTAGCACTGTTACACTTACTTTTTCTGATGGGCAGGAGTTTGCCATTAACCTTGTAAATGCATTTGTGAGGCAAGGCGTTTGTTACATGAGCGAAGTGGAGGTTTTGAGAAATATTACCACCAATGACTTGGGCATAAAGCAGGCGGCTCCCAGTTACAATTTTGAATATGTTTGGCTTTTGCACATGCTTAATAAAAAAGATGTGGAGCAGCATTACCGCTTGTATTTTTCTGCCTACGACCGCGAAACACGCTCTGGCATTTTTGCACATATCAGAGGACGTTATTTTCTTGAGTTAAACGTATTGGATGACTTGTATGATTTTCACAAACGAACGTATAATCAGGTAACGGAGAAAATATTAAGGAGAAAAGAGAACAAATGGCATAAAAAACTCTTTCGTAAAATGCAGTATGTGCCTTATTCCATATTAAACCTCATTAAAAGCAATAGCGTTAAAATACAGTTTAAGGGATATAAGCAAAAAAATTTTTCAGAGCAGGCGCAGTTGTACTAACAGCTATTGTTTATTTTCTTTAAACCAATCGCTGATATAACCTGTAATTACTGAAGTATCAGTACCCGGAGCAAAAAGTTTACCAACGCCCATTTCGTTCAGCTTTTTAATATCAGCATCGGGAATAATACCGCCACCGGTAAGCAAAACATCATCCATTTTTTGCTGTTTCATTAACTCA
>JAYTNW010000387.1:0-1840 GCA_043748115.1 Bacteroidota bacterium
TCGAAAAATGCTTTACTTCCTCAAGACCTTTTATACAGTCGCTTTTTGTTTGCTCGGATAGGTTGAGAAGGTTAAGCTCAAAAGGATATGGAATGATTACATTATCGTAATAAATACTGGCTTTTCGCTGATGGCTTTCTACTTGTAAGCCCAGGGTGTCAAACACCAACTCTCTCACATACGGGTTTTTAATGTGAAGAAGATGAGGTGCAAGGTCAAACTTGCAATTTTTATGATCTATGGTTCGTACGAGTCCACCCACTTCAGGCAAAATTTCAAAAACTGGTACATCAGGATTGAAATGATAAGCAAAACTCATTCCTGCCAAACCGGCCCCTACTACAACTTTATCGTGTTTGTGCATTATTTTTTAACGAGGCGCAAAAGTAGCTTTTAAGGATGGAATTAGCAAGGACATGCCTCTTAACAATATCAAACACCATCTGTTGAAAAAACAAGAGGTAAACGCCTGAAAGCTAGCGCGCTTGCTGATAACAGCAAACCTATTTGTGCAAGGAGTCAATAATGCGTTGCATTCCTTCTTCAAGCGAGACGGAAGGCTGCCAATTTCTATCTACCTTTATTTTTGCAAAGTTAGCCCTTACGTCAGGCACTTCAACGGGTCTTGTTCCGGCATTAAAGGTTACTTCAGCCATTTTACCACATAGTTTCTTAGCCAGCTCAACCAATTGGTTAACGCTATGGCTATCACCTGTTCCCACATTGTAAATGTTTGCTAAAACGTTGCCCGGTTCAACATTAAGGCAGCTAAGTATAGCCTTGCAAACATCGGCAACATACACAAAGTCGCGCTTGGGTGTTCCTGTTTCCAAATCCAAACGGCCCTCCATCACGCCATTAATGATCTTTGGAATAACAAATGTTGGATTTTGACCAGGTCCGTAAATGTTGAAGATGCGTAGAATGTCCACCGGCAGTTTAAACTCTTTGCTATAGGTTTGGCACAATTGTTCTCCAATAATTTTTCCTGCCGCATACGGATTCCAAAGGTTAACAGGATGGTTTTCATCAACAGGTAAATATGCCGGTGGTCCGTAAACATAAGAACTGGCATACACAAAACGGGCTTTGTTTTTTTTACACAACTCCAATGCATGTAGCGTGCCGTTAATGTTTGAAGACAAAAACTCAGCGGTATGGTTGTAGGAGTCGGGTACAAAAGTTTTGGCCGCTAAATGCACAATGGCATTAAAGGGAGGAAGATTTTGTAACGAGGCAGGGTTACAAATATCAAATCCGTTGCCCCGCGAAATGGCAATAACCTCAAAACCCTGTTGCCTAAGCATAGGCAATAAATGAGACCCTAAAAAACCAGACGATCCGGTAACGGCTACAGTGTATTTCATTATATGATCTAACCTATTAATATTTGCATTGAGTGCTGCAAAGATAGGGATTACCACTTGCTGCTATTACCAAGCAATGTTGATAATTGAAGTGGTTGTTGCTTTAACCTTTTTAAGGCCTAGATGTTAAGCCATCAAAATTCGCAATTAGCATTTTATAAACGTATTTTTGTGGCCTTGAATTTTTATGGCAGAACTATCAACACTAATTACATTATTTAAAGAACATCCAACGGTAAAGGAGTTGTTTTTTGTTTTGCGCAGCAAGGAGTGCCGTCACCATCACCTACAAAATGTAGTTGGCTCGGGTGCTGTTTTTGTAAGCACTGCATTGCAGGAAATGGAAGCTCAACCTCAATTATTTGTTTTGCCCGACAGAGAAGAAGCGGCCTATTTTTTCAACGACTTGGAAAACCTTAACGGTGAAAGCAAGGTGTTGTTTTTTCCAGCCTCGTATAAAAAACCGTTTAAGC
>JAYTNW010000388.1:0-5123 GCA_043748115.1 Bacteroidota bacterium
ATTCAGCTGGAAAAGATGGGTACAGCCGCCTAAACATTCTTGGCGGATTAAGTTACCACCTAACCTTTGGAGTCGAAAAACGTCACCGTTTGTCAACAGGTTTACAGATTGGCGTGTTGCAAAAATCGTTCGACCCCAATTCTTTGTCGTTCGAAAATCAATATTCGTATGATGGTGGGTTCGATCCCAATGCGTCCAGCGGTGAAACGTTTGCAAACACCAAAACAACAAGACCTGATATTAATGCAGGGTTTCATTATTCATTTGCACAAAACGAGAAAGATGTTTTGTTAAAGCCTTTTGCAGGAATTTCTTTTTCTCACATTAATAAATCTAAGGAGTCATTTATTGAAGAGCAAAATGTAAACCCTATCCGTACCAACATACAACTTGGAATGGGAATTAAGTGTTCAGAAAAAGTGGAACTTAAGCCTATGGTTTTATATATGAAGCAGGATAATTTTAAAGAGATAAATGCAGGGGTGCTTTCAGAATTTTCCATGCCTAACACCAATATAATTAAAGCAGGACTGTTTTACAGGAATAAAGATGCTGTTGTAGCCTACGGAGGTTACCAGATTAATAAAATTTTTCTAGGAATAAGTTACGATGCCAACGCGTCAGAGTACCGTGGAAACAGCGCCATTGAGGTATCATTGGTTTATACTCCACAAGGTAAAAAAGCGGAAAAGAAAGAGGCTGAACCAAAGAAAAAAACCACACCAGTAATCAAAAAGAAATTGCCTGAGCCTAAAATCACAACTCCTGAGTTTTATACCGTTGTTCCATCGGTTACTACCCCTTCATTAAAGAATTCGTTAACAAACAATGAAATAATTAAGCCTAACAAAGCGTATGTGGCATCAACCTTGCTACCTAAAAATGAAAAACTGGCAGGCGATCAACTCTCACCTGTTGTTAAGGAAAAACTAATTGCAAAAGAACCACCTGTGCAAAAAGAAATTGCTGTTGCTTCCACACCGGCTCCTGCGAAAAAGGAGGTGTCTTCCGATGAGTTTTTAGGTCATAATTTTGAAAGGTTGTTTGCAGTGGTTTTTAAACCTAACACATCAAATTTTGATGTTAACAACCAGTTTGATGTGGTGGAGTCAGCAATTGATTATATGTACAAATATCCAGATGCTAAAGTTTTGTTAACTGGAAACACTTCATCACAGGAACAACAATCAAAACCAACACTGGGGATGCTGCGTGCCAACTCTGTAAAGGCTTACATGACTGGCAAGGGGTTAAATAGTAACAGAATAAAAATTAGTAACGCTGCCGATACCAAACCTTATGAGATTGAGCTTGATGGCAAAATGGAACAGCAGAACAGCAGAGTGGATGTTTACCTTATAAAATAATTTTTCTCAATATGATAGGTTCTTGGATTGCTTTAATGATACCGTTCACATTTTCCGTGTTGGTAACATCCATGATAATACCGGCATGGTTAAAACTGTGTGGTAAGTGGCAGTTATTTGATAGGCCCGATGCGCGTAAACACCATGTAGCAGTAATCCCTTCTTTAGGAGGTATTGCCATTTTTGCAGGAATAATGATTTCCTTCTTTTTTTCTGCAGCAAATGGAAATTACAACGGAAGTTCTGTGTTGGCTTACATGTTGGCAGGAAGCCTTGTGTTGTTCTTTACTGGTTTTTTTGATGACCTGATGGAGATTTCTGCCAAAAGAAAATTAGTCATGCAAAGTATTGCAGCATGGATGGTGGTTCATGGAGGGTTGCGCATTGTTACCTTAAATGGATTTTTGGGCATCTATAACTTGTCCGTTCCATGGCAATATGGGATCACCATTTTTGTTATTCTCTTCCTCATTAATGCTTATAATTTTATTGATGGCATTGATGGGTTGGCAGCAACCTTAGGTATCATCATTTTCTCTTTGTTTGCTTTTTTATTTTACCTAAAAAACGATATGATCTATGTCACGCTTAGCTTGTGTGTACTAGGATCACTATCAGCATTTATTGTTTTTAATTTTGAGCCGGCAAAGATATTTATGGGTGACACAGGATCTCTTGTGGTTGGGTTTTTAATATCATGTTGTGCAATCAAGTTGTTGTCAGTAGCTGCAGTTAACGATCTCCAGCTTTATTCTCCACTATTAATTGTTGCGGCTTTATTCATTCTTATTTTTGATCTGTCACGGGTTGTATTTATACGCCTGGCAAACGGTATTTCACCTTTTACTGCGGATAGAAGTCACCTGCATCATATGGTGTGCCGACAGGAATTTGGTCATCGTGGTGCTACTCTAATTCTTGCAACATTTAATATCCTGTTTATTTCACTCGTTTTTATCGTTCATAAAATGAGTATAACAGGTTTTCTGGTGATGTGTTTTTGTATCGCTATTGTACTGATCAACTCCCGGGTTATAGGTGTTTTCGCTGCTTTAAGGAACAAATTAAAAGGCTCTCCTGCTAAGAAATTCGAAGTAAATTCTTATTAATTAACGGCCTTTTCACACGCTAATCGGCAACTTGGTTTGTTGTTTTTAACTCGTTCTGCCGAACATGCCTTTTTCAATGTATTAACATCTCTTTACTCTGCCGCAAAGCAATTTATCGTTATTATTGTACAGGAAAAACCAGCAGTATTATTTTGAAAAAACGAATTGCCATACTGGGATCAACCGGTAGCATTGGCACACAAACACTGGAAGTTGTAAAATCGCAAAAGGAACATTTTTCTGTTGAACTTTTAACATCCAATACCAACAGTCAGTTATTGGTTGAGCAAGCAAAAGAATTTGTTCCTAACGCTGTGGTAATAGCCGATAAACAAAAATATCGTGAAGTCAGTGATGCCCTGGCCTCGTTGCCTGTTAAAGTGTATGCAGGGGCCGATGCCATCAGCCAATGCGTGCAAGCTGAAGACATTGATGTTGTACTAACTGCAATGGTAGGGTATGCAGGTTTACTTCCTACAATTGCTGCTATTCAGGCAGGAAAAAAAATCGCATTGGCAAATAAAGAAACCTTGGTAGTTGCCGGAAAGCTTATTACTGAATTGGCCATGGAAAAAGGAGTAGGTATTTATCCGGTTGATTCGGAACACTCCGCTATTTTTCAATGCTTAATTGGAGAATTTCATAACCCCATAGAAAAAATTTATCTCACCGCATCAGGTGGGCCCTTTCGCGGAAAAGATGCTGAATATTTAAAAACAGTAACCAAAGCACAGGCCTTAAAGCATCCTAACTGGAGCATGGGAGCTAAAATAACAATTGACTCGGCCACCATGATGAACAAGGGGTTGGAAATGATAGAGGCAAAATGGCTTTTTAATTTAAAACCAGAACAAATAGATGTTATCGTACATCCACAATCCATTGTTCACTCCATAGTACAGTTTACTGACGGCAGCATGAAGGCACAAATGGGGCTGCCCGACATGAAATTGCCTATACAGTTTGCACTTACCTATCCAGATCGTTTAACCACATCGTTTCCTAGGTTTAACTTTTTAAAGTTTCCGGAGCTAACGTTTGAAGCACCGGATAAAAACGTTTTTTATACGCTTACTCTTGCAGAGGAGGCTATGAAAAAGGATGGTAATTTCCCTTGCATCTTAAACGCAGCTAATGAAATAGCTGTGGAGGCCTTTCTCAATGATAAAATTTCTTTTACAGGCATTACCTCTATTCTTGAAAATTGTTTGGGCAAGGTTTCGTTCATCAGCAATCCCACCTTGGAAGATTTTATTGCCACCGATACCGAAACAAGAGAGGTGGCAAAATCGTTATTGACTAAAAAAATTAATTTCGCGTAATATTTAAATTTAAATGACAGGATTAATCATGGCAGCCCAGCTTATACTGGGCTTATCAATATTAGTAACCTTACATGAGCTAGGGCATTTTTTGGCAGCACGTGCCTTTGGTATTAAGGTAGAAAAGTTTTATTTGTTCTTTGATGCTTGGGGCATTAAGCTATTCAGTTTTAAGAAGGGAGATTGTGAGTATGGCGTTGGCTGGTTACCACTTGGCGGTTATGTAAAAATTGCTGGCATGGTGGACGAAAGTATGGATAAAGACCAAATGGCTCAGCCTGCTCAGCCTTGGGAGTTCAGGAGCAAACCAGCCTGGCAACGTTTAATTGTTATGGTGGCCGGAGTGGTGATGAATGTTATTTTGGGCATCGCCATTTTTTCAATGAGCTTATTGAATTATAAACAAAGTTACCTGCCTAACAACGAAGTTAAAAACGGAATTTACGTTTACAAATTAGGTGAAGAACTGGGTCTGAAAAACGGAGATAAAATTGAAGCAATAAACGGAAAAACGTTTGAGCGTTTTGACGATTTGCTCTCTACCCGGGTTCTGTTTGGTGCCACTTTAACAGTAAACCGTAATGGGGAAAAAGTATTGGTAGAGGTGCCTGATAATTTTTACCGTAAAACAGCTGATCGCGCTCGATCCAGCTTTATTGGAACAGGTCCATTGGTGTATCGTATTGGCGAAGTAGTGGTTGGTGATAATGCCTTTAAGGCAGGATTAAAGGATAATGACGTTATTACTTCTATTGACCAGCAGAAAATTACTGGAGAAGATTTTATTGTGAAATTCCTGGCAGAGAAAAAAGGCCAGACCGTTTTGCTGACCGTTGCCCGCAATAACACCCCGGTTGACATTACAGTACCCGTTAGCTCAAAAGGCACTATTGGTATTCAATATGGAGCTGAATCAACAACAGATCCATCGTACAAAAAAATAAATTATACATGGGCATCTGCATTTAAGTTTGGTACCTCAGATGCCATGGAAACCCTGGTGAGTAATGTAAAAGGATTTAAAAAACTTTTTAAAGGAGAAGAAAAGTTTCAAGAGTCGGTTCAGGGGCCCATTGGTATAGCTAAAATTTACGGTGGAACCTGGGATTGGCCACACTTCTGGGTTTTAACAGGCTTGCTGTCAATGGTACTTGCTTTTATGAATATTCTACCCATTCCTGCATTAGATGGAGGACATGTTTTATTCCTAATCATTGAGTCTGTTACACGAAGAAAGTTCAGCGACTCTTTCATGGAAAAAACCCAGGTGGCCGGTATGGTTATACTACTTTCGCTCATGGTTTTTGTTTTGGGTAATGACATTT
>JAYTNW010000389.1:0-2064 GCA_043748115.1 Bacteroidota bacterium
AAGGCTTTTGAAGAGTATAAATTAGATATGGAGATTGGAGGCGCAGACCCTAAAACCTCTACCGGTGTGAATAATGACCTCAAAAAAAATCTGCCTGAATTAAAAACAGACTCGGCAAAAAAAACCGGAGGCTCGCGCGACAGCAAGGTGCATCCTGGTGAGCCTAGCACTAAAAAACCAATTTTCACTTCAACACCAAAAGACTCAGCTACTGCAAAAGAAACCGTTGTTCCCAAAACGGTGGTTAAAGAAACACCTAAGCTAGATTCGGTTAAAACCAGTTCAACCACGATTGAGACTGTTGCTAAAAAAGCTCCTGAAAAAGTAATTGTAGAACCCAAAGAAACTCCTAAACCCAAGATAGACAACAAGCCTAAAACGGCACCTAAAGAAGAACTCAGTATTGAGAAAGAAGAAACACTTCCTGTTCTTTTTTACACGGTACAGTTAGCAGCCATCCCGTCAGACAACAGCAATGAAATGAAACGTTTTGATTTGTTAAACGATATTCACAAGTTTACTGCTGAAAATGGCTACATCCGTGTGTGTTCCGGCATTTACACACAGCCCTCCAAAGCCCAGGAAAGCCAATCGAAATGGCGGGGCAAAGGTTACCCTGATGCCTTTGTAACACCTTATTATAAAGGCAAAAGAATAAGCATGAAAGAGGCAGGCTTATTAAAAAAATAACAATCTTCACGAAGCCACAGGATAAAGTGGTATGCTTTTTTTATTTTCGCCATTATTAATTTTCAATCTTAACGCTGCAATAATCAATCATAAGTGAAAATATCGAACGAACTTAAAGTCGGAATCATAATTACCTTAACCATTGCAGGTGTTTTGTGGGGCATCAATTACCTCAAAGGCATTGATCTGTTTTCATCTAGCAATAAGTTTTACGCTGTTTATGATGATGTAAATGGAGTGGTAACCTCCAATCCCGTCATCTTAAACGGTTTTAAGGTGGGGCAAGTAGATAAAATAGTTTATACCAATGACAAGTCGGGAAAGTTGGTTGTAACATTTAGGATAAAAGACAATGTTTTTATTACCAAGAGCACACAAGCCAACATTACCAGCGACCTTTTGGGATCAAAAACAGTAGAACTGGTTTATGGCAGTGATCGTACAGAAGCAAAAGACGGTGACACCCTCGTAGGCTATGTAAGCTCAGGGCTATCGGACCAAATAGGACCATTAAAAAATAAAGCTGAGGGGTTGGTTACATCACTCGACTCGCTTTCATTTGCATTGTCACAATTATTGAACGATAAGTCGCGCAACAGCTTGGCTCGCACTTTTGCAAACCTCGAAAATGCAACTGCAGGCATTAACCAGTTAGTATCCTCCGATCAAAGCAAGCTTCGCTCTCTGCTTAATAATGCAGATGGTGTTGCCTCCAACCTAAACAAAAACAGCGGCAACATAAGCAACATACTTAAAAATTTTAACTCCCTAAGCGACTCATTAAACCAGTTAAACCTCGCAAGCACCATAAGCAATCTTAACAAAGCCATTACGGAGTTAAACAATACGCTGGCAAAAATTGACAAGGGCGATGGAACCTTGGGTAAACTAGTGAATAACGACAGCCTTTACACCAACCTTAACAATGCATCCGCTAATCTCGACAAGCTGTTAATAGACCTTAAAGCCAATCCCAAGCGTTACGTGCACGTTTCTGTCTTCGGTCGTAAGGATAAGTAATCCTTTTTTTCGGTTTGTTTATTCAGGTTTGTTTTACATTTGTAACAAACGTTAACTACACCTTATGTTATCCGGAATTATATTTACCCTCATCCTGGCAGCAGGAAGTTTATTGTTTTACAAAAGTGTTTCGCGTATTTCGCGTAACATTAACCTTGGTAGAGACATTGATCGTACCGACAACCCCTCAGAACGGTGGAAGACCATGGCAAGAGTGGCGTTGGGCCAGTCGAAAATGATGGTGAGGCCGGTGGCTGCTTTTTTTCATATTTTGATTTATGTTGGTTTTATCATCATCAACATTGAGGTGCTGGAAATAATCATTGACGGAATTTTTGGCACCCATCGCATATT
>JAYTNW010000390.1:0-4208 GCA_043748115.1 Bacteroidota bacterium
ATAGCCTTTTATGTTGATGTGTAGTAACTACAACATTCGGCTTTTTCCCTGACCCTCAAAAGTCAGGGATTATTTTTTTTTCTTGGACAAGTGTGAAAAATTATAATTCTTATAAACAACTCAAATTAATATAAACAATTTAAATTAAAAACAAAATGAAAAATCTAAAATTAATTTTAGCAATGACTACAATTGTTGTATTTTTTGCTTCATGCACAAAAAAAGGAGAACCCGGGGCGCAAGGTCCTGCTGGCCAAAACGGAACAGATGGCAATGCTAATGTCCATTCATTTAATTATCGGATTACGGCCTGGGGTTATGATGGTAATTATTATTATTCAGACCTAACAGCCTCTGAAGGATTGAGCATTTCTGCCAGTGATATAGCCAATGGTGCTTTGATGTCGTACATAGAAACCACAGCGGGTTGGACGCTGCTAACTTATGCTTACCCTCTTGGTTCCAATGGTACTCAGTTTTATCGAGCGTATTTCGATGTAAACAATTTCCTGATTAGAGTTAACAATTCAAATAGTTCTTCGGATGCACCCTATTTAACAGCAACGCCATCATCGCCAAGGGGAATTAAAATAGTGGTAATACCTCAATTACGCATGGCACAAACTGATATTGATTGGAGTAATTATCAAGACGTAAAAAGAGAATTTAATTTGGCTGATTAATTAATTGGTTATTTCGCGAAAGAAGTTGCCGCATGAGGCAACTTCTTTTTTTTATGTGGTTGGACATGTTGTTTTCTGCAAAAATAAAGTTAAAGGAAAATTCAATACTGATTAAAATCAAAGCAGCGTTACAAGCCCTTTCAGTTTTTTCAACGAGAGGTGTAAGCGCCACGAATGAATCAATTGTAGTCAGCCCAAAAGTGGGCTTAAGTGTTGATCTAATAATTATTTTATGAATCTCACAAAAGCAAGCTATTATAATTTTGAATGCTAATATTAGGCCTGCAATCAAAATGATTGAAGTAAATATCCAAATTGAATAACCTTTTCTCACCAATGTTTAGCTACTAGAACCACAAAACATCCACGATAACTAGCCTTGCAGCGGTTATCCCACAGGCCGCGCAGCATTGCTGAGCGAGCCGAGGAATAAAAGCGAAAAGCCCGACAGAAGTAACTAGATGCTACTGCTGCCGGGCTTCCGGAATGCCCCACCAACCTCCCAATGGAAGGCTAAGAGGCTAATACTATTTATTCTACTATGTGTCCAGTCTTAAAATACAACTCAACAGTGCTTCCGTTCTCAGAAAAAATGATCTGATCGGCTAAGTGTTTCATTAAAAACACGCCACGGCCTGTTGGCTTTTCGAGGTTTTCGGGCGCAGTTGGGTCGGGCAAATTGTAATAATCAAACCCAAGACCTTCATCAGTAATAAGGAAGGAAATGGTTCCATCCTCTAGTTCATAAGATATTTTTACTTTGCGGTTGAGATCATATTTGTTGCCGTGCGATATGGCATTGTTCACCGCTTCAGTAACGGCAACAAGGATGTTACCGTAGGCGTCTTCGTGTATGTTGTGTTCATCACGCAAATCGTCAATGAGTTTTTCTATAATGCTGATGCTTTCAGGACGAGAGTCGATGTTGAAAGTCTGTATGTTTTTTGTTGTCATAAAGTGGTTCTGTTAATATTGGAGCCCTTGAAAGTACGAATTTACTAAGTTTTTATAAAACGGATTTAGGCTTGGCGGAACAGTATTTAACAATTCTGTTTCCTTTTCTTTTAATCTCTTGTACTGTTCAAAAGCGGCAGGGTTACGCGAAAATTGTTCTTTTGCTTGCTCGGCCTTACGCGTCTCATCCTGCTCACGTTCACGCTGCGCATTTTCGGCTTCGAGGAGTCGAGTGAGGATCTCCTGTTGGCGTTTTAGGGTTTCTTCGGTGATGCGTTTATTAACAATATCGCGCTCGTTTTGCTCCATTTTTTCTGCCAACTGACCGAGGTTGCCGAGAGAATTTTTGCCATCCTTGTTTTCTTGTTGGTTGAGCTGGTTAAGTTCATTACGTATAGCTTCCTGTTGTGCTGCCATGCGTGCCAGCTCTTCGCTCATGCCTTTGCTGCCTTTGCCTCCGTTTTTTTGCATTCCTTCCATTTTTCCTTTCATATCTTTCATTTGCTGAGATAGCTTTTGTTGCATTTGTTTTAGCTTTTCAGCAGAAGGACCCGGTTTGCCTTTGCCCGGTTTTTTACATGAGGAACTGCCTTTTTTCTGCTGTTGCTGTTGTTGCATTTGTTGCAGTGCTTCGCTTAGCAATAAGGCTAGGTTGTTGGCTGATGTCATGGTGTATTGCTGGTCGCTGCGTGCCATTGCCAATTGCCTGTCCTGCATGTGATCCAAAGATTTGTCAATGTTTTCGTGGATCTTGGAAATTTCGGTGTTAACAGTATTTTGTATTTGTACTACGCGTTTGCTGAGTGCAAAAAGGGAGTCTTCAATGATTTTTACATCATCAGAAAGTTTTTGTTGACGCTGCCCCATTTTTACATATTGCGGATCGTTGATGTCAGCCTTTTTAAGATCCTGCATAAGGGCTTCCTGATCGAAGGAGAAGCGGATAAGGTTTTCCAATAGGTAACGTAAGGAGGCTTCGTCTTCCTCGGCTTGCTCCTCTTCGTTTTGTGCCTGCTGCTGTTTCATTTTGTCTGACATTTGCTGCATTTTCTCCGAGGCACTTTTTTGCGATTTCCCTGCACCGGACTTTTTGTTTTCGCCCAGTTGCTGCTCACTTTGTTTCATGTCCTCATCAATGGCTTTTTGTTCTTCATCGGTTTTTGGTATTTCCTGCGGGAACTCGAGCTCATCATTTTTCTTCTGCATTTCTGCAATATCTTTTTTAAGCTCATCAAATTGTTGGTTAAGCTCTTTTTGCTCGTTTTTTAATTTATCAGCATCAGCATTTTTATCATTTGATTTTTCGGCTAGGTCCTTTTGGTCTTTAGCAAGCTTATCTAAATTGTCAATGGCATCTTTAATTTTTTGTTCCACCTCCAGTTGCTTAAAAAGTTCGAGCGTGCGATCCAACTGTTTTTCCATGTCTTTGTTGGTCATTTTCATTTTGTCCAACATGTCCTGCACCTTTTGTTTATCCAGTTGAGACATGAGTTGCTCTAATTGTTTCATCAACTCTTTAAGCTCCGGATTTTGAAGTTTATTGAACAGCTCCTGTAATTTTTCCTGCTTTTCGGTAAGCTGGCTGTCGTTGTTTTTATATTCGTTTTGTTTAGCCTGATTTTGTTGCTGCTCTGATTTTATGTCGTTTAGTTTTTTATCAAGTTCCTGTTGTTGTTTGAGTAAATCTTCAATACGTTTTTTGTCTTCGTAATCAGGATTTTTTTTCTCCAACATTTTACGTGCGGCATCGGCAATCTGCTTTTGCAATTTTGTGGCCTGTTTTAAACTTTCACTCAGGTCTTTTTTAATTTCATTGTTGCTCTTCTCTGTGTTTTCTGCCAGCTCGCGTAGAGAGGGAGCTTTAAACACTTCTGTTTGTGAACGCGCTGATTTTGGACCCGTAACACCATCATTATCCCATACTTCAAAATAGTATTCAAGTTGCTCACCAGCCTGTATTGCTAAGGATGAAGCATCCCAGTAATGAAAAAAGTCGGTTTGTGACAAGGACCTGTTAATGGAAACATTTTCTGTTAAAAGTTTGTCGCTCCTGTTTAAGGTATCTTTATCATTTTTTAAAAAACGATAATGAAATTGCAAACTCGAAAAGCCATAATCATCTTTAATCAGCCCACGAAAATAAATACGCTGTGTAGAAGCAGAGTCCGTCTGCTGTTCTACATTTATAGTGGGATATTGATCGGGAATAACATTGATGCTGTATCGCATGGTATCCTTGTTGGCAAGAAATGAATTGGCTGTGGCCACGGCATAGGTGGTACTTTGCAACATGCGTTGGTTCATGGTAAACATGCCATCTTCTTCTTTATTAAGAGCAAGCATTGTGTCGCCCAATATAAAACTGAAGCGTTCTGTATTTTCTGTTTTAAAATTCCAACGTATTCGTGTACCGGCAGGAATGAGTAGATCCCCAGTGTTTTTTAATTTTTCATTTTTCTTTTGAAGATAAACGGGATAAAGCAAATCAACATCAAAGTTTAATACTACAGGATTTGGTACTGCTTTAATTTCATATTCACGTGAGTCAAACCCATCGGCAGTTAGCTGAAA
>JAYTNW010000391.1:0-10980 GCA_043748115.1 Bacteroidota bacterium
CCCAAAAACGGCCGGAAAAAATTACCATATTTTATGGAAGGGAAGTGAGCACAATCGGTTCCTCCTAAAAAAATAATACAAGGTCGTGAAGTAACTTTAGCAAAAAGCGCAGGCAACAAAGAGTGGTAAGCTGATAACTGACAAATGACCAACTTAAATTTGAGAACAGAAAACAGCAAGAAAAAGAATTGTTTAATAAATGCAAAAGGAGTTAAGAGTTTGTGCTTAACTTTAAACTCATAGCCCACCACTTCATAATGAAGCGAAAGCAATTCAACATCTTTATTTACGAAAGAAGACTTATTGGGATAAACAAAAAGAATTTTGTCTTTTGTCAATTCGATTGTTTTTTAGCAACTGTAAAAATAGCTCCTGAAAACATTTTAGAGTTTGGAAATTTTCCTAATTTACTTTCAAGAAACCACACAAAAGTTGTCAAAATGGATAACGACTTTGTAATGACTTTCCTCACACCGAGAAATCTTAATGGCTCATCCTTAGCATCGAGGTTAACATGTAAACTAAGAGCTACAAGATACTTGCATTCAATAGCCATAAGCCCGGCACTATCAATCGCATTTTCTACATCCTGTTTATCAAGTATTTTATGAATGTCATAAATTGGTTTATTAAGAATTTTTTGTACAAACCCTAAAAGTCCGGAGTGATTCGGCAAGGTTGTAATGAGCACACCGCCCTCTTTTAACATGGAGGATAAAGACTTTAAAACAATCGTTGTGTCAGAGAAGTGCTCTACAACACCCATTGAAAGCACGTAATCATACTTTCCAATCAATTGTGCAGGTGGATTAAACAAATCACCACAAAAAACTTCACCTTCAATATTATCTCTCTTCAATATTTGCCTAGCTTGTGTACATCCATATTCAGAGTAATCAAGACCATCAACCTTGAGTTTATATTGTTTCGAAAAATAGGGCAGCCATACTGAATTGCCACACCCAACTTCCAAAAGAGACTTACCTTCAACACTAATACCATTAAACACCTCAGCAAATGCCTGATGAAAAATAATATTAATATGATTGTTTAGAGCACCTGATTTAACATCAATTGAAGTTGGCAATTGTGTATCAGCCCAAACCTTGCTCCAATATTTTTCCCCTGCTTTATCAACTGCTTTCATTTATAATAGTTTCATTAAATCTATTTTTCACACCTCGCCTCCACTCCATTGCCACCTTTCCACACCTGTATGTTTTTGGCGCCTAATTTATTGAGTTCGTTTTTTATTTTAACGGAAGATCGCAAATGTTTATAATAGTCAGTAAGCCCATCGTAAGTATCTAATCGTGTAAGCTCAAAATGAAAATTATAGTCCATTTGAGGAAACGTTTTTATGTACACATAGCAAGGCGATATCCTATTAAGCAAAACGGTCTTCAACCTGTTATTGCGGTACTTCCAATGCAAAGGAAAATATCGAGCTACTAATCGTTCGACTATTTGTTTGGATTTTTCTGGTTTCATTTTGCGAAGCCAAGCACGATAAAGCATAATTGGTTTAAGGTAATACATCCAGTCAAAGGTATAATGGTCTATTACCAATTGCCCACCAGGCTTAACCATACTATACAAGGCCTCTATTGTTTTTTCGGGAGAAGGGGTATGTTGTATTACCCCTAAACACATTACTACATCAAAACTTTGCGGTTCAAATGGCAAGCTATACACATTGGCTTGCGCCACACAATAATTTGCTGCTGCGCCCATGTTGCTTTTGTTTACTTCAACAGCGGCACTTAAATCAACAGAGTGCACGTGCGCTTTTGCGCCAACCAAATGCTCGGTAAAACGCCCTGCACCGCACCCCACCTCCAACACATTTTTTCCTGCTAACTGTGTTATTTTACCACCCAAGCATCGCTCCAATCGCTCGAGCGAAATGCTGCTTCCGTTATAACTATCAAGTTGTATTTTAGCAAATGACCTCCATTGCAATCCAAACGCGTTGGCATAATTATCTAACTCCACAAAACGTGGAATGCCATCAATCACCGGAAATATTTCACCGCTTTCGCTTATTAAATGGTCGGTAGAGGCGGCAAGCAATTGCCCAGTAACGGGGGAAACATAAGGTATCATAACAAAGTTTATGTGGGGTTAACTGAGTGCATATTTTTTGCCTTATTCCAATACACAACATGCTGCATGGCTCGCTGTTTAAAAGCATCGCTTACAGAATAAAAATCAATAAGATCCACTTTAAAAGGAACAATACAATCCTCAAGCATTTGCTCCAAATCAGATTTGGTAAACATGTTTAACTTTTGTTTGCCCAAAACGCCTACATCAATGTCGCTCATTTCGCGTGCAGTACCATCAGCACGGCTACCAAACAAAAAAATATCAAACTCAAGGAGGTCAATTTTTTTGAGGACAATTTTTTTTACTATGTCCACGTAGTCATGCATCATAATGCTGCATCGTTTTTAGTACCTGTTCCAACACAGGAACATAAGATGGGAATTCAGGAATCAATGACATAAAAAACTCTTCCTTGTATATATGCGAAAAATAGTTTCTAATCTTAAGGATGTGGTGCAGTTGGCTATACACTTCTTCGGTAATAATTTTTTCGGTGTAAAGATTTTTAATAGCAGGAATGGGCGAGTTCACCACAATACCTTTCTTTTCCCCTAAAAACCATTTTGCGGTTTTCCATGCCTGTTCAATGCAAATTTCAAACTTTTGAATTTGTCCGTTTTCAACAGCTTCCCTCAATACTGGTGAAAGGTTTTCCTTATCTATTACAAGAATTATTTTAAACCCATTTAAAGCTTTCTCGAAATCGATTAAAAACAAAATTAGTTTTTCTTCAGCTGACACTTTTTTAAAAATTTTCCCAAAGATAAAAAACTACATTCGTTCGTCCTAAGCAGCTATGCAACGAGTTTTCAGTTAATTTTGCATCCTATGTGTGGCATAACAGGATTTATTGACTTTAACCAGCGTTCTACCCTAGAAAATTTATCAGCAATGGCAGGAACGCTAGAGCATCGCGGGCCTGATGATGACGGGAATGAAATATTTGCGCTTACAGAGGCAACCATTGGCTTTGGCTTTAGGAGGTTGAGCATAATTGATTTGTCGGAGACCGGACACCAACCCATGCACAGCCACAATGCACAGCTCACCATTGTTTTTAACGGTGAAATTTACAACCATGCCGAAATACGCAAAACGTTAGAAGAGAAAGGTCATCATTTCAAATCGCACAGCGACACTGAAGTTATATTAAACGCATACTTAGAATGGGACCTGGATTGCGTGCATCATTTTACCGGAATGTTTGCCATCGCTTTATTTGACCGTAAAAAAAACAAGGTCTTTCTTCTGCGCGACCGTGCCGGTGTAAAGCCTTTATTTTACTACCATCATGAGGGGTTAATTTTATTTGCCTCTGAACTAAAAGCGTTTCACCGTCATCCTCATTTTAAAAAGGCGCTTAACTTAAGTAGTGTTGCATTGTATTTTCAACATGGTTATGTGCCGGCACCGCATTGTATTTTTGAAAACACCTACAAACTTTTACCAGGACATTGGGCTACCCTTGATCTGAAACATAAAAACATTTCCATTAAAAAATACTGGGATGTAACCGATTATTATAACCAGCCGAGGCTACCAATTTCTTTTGAAGATGCCATAACGGAAACAGAAAAAATACTCAAAAAAGCATGTGAGTACCGCATGGTAGCTGATGTGCCTGTAGGTATTTTTTTAAGCGGTGGCTATGATAGTTCATTGGTAACAGCGCTGTTGCAACATGGACGAACACAAAAATTAAAAACATTTACCATTGGCTTTGCCGAAGAAGCGTTTAATGAAGCGTCCTATGCGAAAAAAGTTGCGCAGCATTTAGGCACCGACCATCATGAATATACTTGCACCTACAAAGAAGCAGCCGATATTATTCCCATGCTGCCCGAAATGTATGACGAGCCTTTTGCTGACTCATCAGCTATACCCACTTACCTTGTAAGTAAAATGGCAAAGCAACATGTAACCGTAGCACTAAGTGCTGATGGCGGTGATGAAACCTTTGCTGGATACACAAAATATGTAAAAGCAGGAAGCTACATTCAAAAGCTAAAGCAAACCCCGGGACCCATAAAAAAATTAGTGGCATGGCAGGCCTCTCTTTTAAACGCAGTAAAAAAAACAAACAATTTAGGTGTTCCCGACCGGCTTGACAAACTGCAACAAATCCTGCGATCAACACACCCGGTAACAAGCTTTAACATCATTACGCAAGCCATGACGCAGAAAGAAGTTTCTAAACTCATGGTTAATGCGGAGAGCTTTCCTCCTACTGCCTTTGAAAAATATAGTGACCTAAAAGCACATTCGTTTTTAGATGCCTTTTTGTGGGCTGACTATAAAACATTTTTAGCAGATGATATTTTACAAAAAGTGGATAGGGCTACAATGGCCGTAAGCTTAGAAGGACGCGAACCCCTATTGGATCATCACCTCATTGAATGGGCAGCGCTTTTGCCTGCAAATTACAAACTGCACAATGGAAAAGGCAAGCATATACTCAGAGAGATTACACATCGCTACCTGCCTAAGGAAATGATGGATAGGGGGAAGATGGGGTTTCAGATCCCTCTTGAACAATGGCTGAGGAACGAACAGAAAGAAATTTTACAAGAATATACTTCTCGAAAAAAAATCAAGAATGCAGGAGTGCTTAACTACCATAAAGTAGAGGAAATTACAAATGCATACTTAACGCAAAACCCTAAGGTAGATTTTCATCGTGTTTGGAAAATATTAATGCTACAAATGTGGTTTGAAAAGTGGATGAGTTAATTACGAATTATTTTTTTGCTGAAATGAAATGAATCAACTTCAATATTCACAAGAAATACTCCTTTGATTTGCGAAGGCATTTCAATTACACATTCGCCATTTTTAGAAATTACATTACTTTTAAAAATAATTTGACCGAAACTATTATACAGTGTTAAAACACCGCTGCCATTATTTTTAACATTGTTTAGATTAATAAATATTTTATTTGACTTTAAAACAACTGATCCAGAATTTTTATTGTTGAGTTCAGAAAACGATGTAAGAGTACATTCGGTCACAACAACTCTTGACAAGCCCGCCAATGAAGTAGCAGAGCCTAAACTCACCCCATTGTCAGAAAACTGGCAATTTAATGCCGATAGATTAGGCTGATTTATAACAGCAAGAAAGTTAGATGCCCATTTTGCTATATAGATCATATCATTTGGGCCCCTTTGCATAAATCCCGCATTATAACCGCTTCCTCCTGTAGCATAACCCACTACTGTTTCGCTGTTAAGTATTGTTGACAAATTATTTGACGTAATATCAAACTGTGAAATTACATCAGAAAGCCACTGTGATGCATACAGCTTTGTTCCATCAGCAGAAAATTCTAATCCCCAGGCATTATTAAATCCGCTAATCATTAACGGATTAGAAACGATACCTGTTAATATATCAAAATCAAATATTTCAATAGTTCCATCAAGGTATTTTGCGGATGCTATTTTACTGCCCGATTTGCTTACCGACAACTGACCAGCAGAATTATTCACCGCACCCCATAATCCATTTGGATTAACCGACCCAACTGCGCTGATTACTGGTGTTAGAATAATACCGGAGGCTTCAATAGACTAACAATAAAACTCGTTGCTATTTGCTTTATGCGAAATCAACCAAGCTGTATTTGTTGCGCACGAAAAAAAACCAGCCAACTTTTCTGTTGAGGGATTATGCAGCAAAATATTTTTTTGGGTAACTCCACCAATCCCGTTATTCAAACTCAAATCCACAATGGTATAATGCAAACCTCCAGAGGCTCCAAACGCATCTGAGGTAAATAGATAATAGATGGTTGAGCTTGATGGTTGTTTTATAATGAGAGCTGATTGTCCTCCTGTATTGCTACCAGAAATACCTGCTCCATTTTGCATAACCTGATGGTTTTTATTCCAAACCGTTTCACCATTACTATAAAACAACAAATTGCCAGCTGAATCAGAAACCGTACTTGAATTGTCATACGTAAATAATGCACTGTTGGTAATTGCGACTGGGGCTCCGCTAGCAAAACTCAAACCTGCGTAGCTACCAAAGTACCAGGTATTACCTTCTTTTTGGGCTTGAGAACGCAAAACTGAAATAAAAAACACAAGCACCAAAACAATTGTAAAACGGATAGGGAAATATTTTTTCATGGCAAAGGGTAGATTACTTATTATTGCTAACAAATGTACAATTTTGTATTTTAAAAAAGAATAGCCGGGTAAACTAAAGATGGGCGTAATTAAACGACAAGGTATAACCAATACCATTACAACTGCAATTGGCATTGCCATTGGCATGGTGAGTTTAATTTTTGTACAACCACATTTTCTAACCAAGGAAGAATTAGGCCTCACCCGTATTTTATACTCATTCTCTATTTTAATTGCCATGTTTGTTCCCATGGGAATTGGCAATGCTACCACTAAATATTTCCCTCTTTTTAAAAACGAAGAGAAAAAACACCACGGCTATTTGGCATTTATGTTATTGTTTCCTTTACTTGGGTTTGCGTTGGCAGCAGGCATTTTATTTTTTACTAAGGATTTTGTGATTGCCCAATACATTAAAGAGTCACGTCTTTTTACTGAATTCTTTAACTATGTTTTTCCGCTAACATTCATTATCGCTTTTATATCCTGCTTTAATGTTTACTGTTATGCGAATTTTAAAAGTACCATCCCTGCATTTGTTAATGATGTGGTGGTGAGGTTAATGGTTGTTGCAGTTATTACAGCCTATTATTTTAAATGGATTAGCTTAAACCAGTTTATTTCCTGCTATGTTTTAGTGTATGGCTTGCAATTGGCCATGCTGGCGTCATACATTTTTTACTTCGACAAAATCACCTTTAAAATAAACTGGGAAGTTTTTCGCGAAAAGGATTTTTTTAAACTAATTAATTATGGCCTTTTACTTTGGTTTGCCGGAGTTGCCTCCATTGGCCTTAAATATTTAGACAGCATAATGATTGGTAAATATTTGCCTATTGTATTGGTAGGCGTTTATACCATTGCTGCCTTTATTCCCACTGTTATTGAAGCACCCTTAACGGCTATAGAAAAAATTGCAGCCTCACGTATTGCATTTGCTTGGTCGGCAAACAACAAACAAGAGATATTCTCTATTTACCAAAAATCATCTTTTTATATGATCTCTTTAGGTGGTTTGCTTTTTTTAGGAATTAACTGCAACATCAACAGCCTGCTTTCTTTTTTGCCAGACGCATATCAGCAGTCGGGATTAATTGTGTTAATCATAAGTACGGGCACCTTGTTTAATATGGCAACAGGCCTTAATGCACCCATACTTTTTAATTCAGAAAAATATAAGAGTGGCGCTATTTTACTTATTGCACTTGCATTGGTGGCATTGCTTCTACAAATGTTTCTTATACCACTTTACGGATTAACAGGTGCAGCATTGGCAACGGCCTCTGCCTATATTTTTTACAACCTGATGATGATGCTCATGGTGTGGAAATATTTTCAGCTTCAACCATTTTCTGTTGAAACTGTTAAGGTTGCAGCATGCATTATAGTGGTGTTTATGATTGATCGTTTTATACCGAGGCTCGGCAACGCGATTTCAGATATTTTTTTGCATGGCAGCTTTGTGAGCATTGCCTATATCCTACTTTTATACTCCACAAATGTGCTTCCGGAAAAAGAATCGTTAAAAGCTTTCCTTTCAAGAAAAAAATAGTAGTTTTGAAAATGAGAACTACCTAATAGCTATGAATTTTTCAATGTAAAAGCATGCTGATTATAATGCTTTACAATGTAAAAGGAAAAGAGGTAGAGAAATCAATTGTTAACAGAGGCCGTACAGAATTCATTTTACATAAAGAGGGCTTAGCGAAGGGAACGTACCTATAATGTATTGGCAATTAATGTATTGGCAATAACAATGTTATATTTGCAGGCAATAAGTTATATTAGAATTAAAATCTAAAAATAGCACGAATGAAAACAAAATTACAAGCGCTTCTCTTTTTCTTGCTCATTACAGGATCGTTATTCGCCAACACATACGTCTGGAATCAAAAATCAAATTTTGCAGGCGGCAATCGCTTTGCCCCATTCTCTTTTTCTATTGGAGCAAAAGGTTATGTAGGTTGTGGGATTACCTTTTCAGGCAGCACTTACCAATATAGTTACACTGATTTTTGGGAGTATGATGCAGCATTGGATCTATGGACACAAAAAGCTTCAATGCCTGGCCCGTGCCGAAGTGCAGCTGTAGGTTTTTCAATAGCCAGCAAAGGGTATGTAACTACCGGCTGGACTCCGGCTCAAACAGATACCACCTATGAATACGATCCTAGTATAAATACGTGGAATTTAAAAGCCAATTTTGGTGGTACTCCAAGGTACAGTGCAGTTGCATTTTCTATTGGCAGTTTTGCTTACGTGGGTATGGGTTACACTCCACTCACATCTGACTTTTGGAAATATGACCCCTCATCAGATGCATGGACTCAAATTGCTGATGTTGGTGGACCCACCCGACAGGCTGCTTCAGCATTTGTGTTAAATGGCAATGGCTATGTTTTTGGAGGAACCACCGCATTATCAAATGTAATTAATGAGCTTTGGCAATATGACCCCTTTACCAATATTTGGATTCAAAAGGCAACAATGCCCGGAGTAGGAAGGTATGGCGCATCTTCTTTTACCATGAATGGACTTGGTATAGTAGGTTTAGGAAATACGCTCTCAACCATTCTTAATGATTTTTATGCTTATGACCCGAATAACGACAACTGGATACAGCTCCCTTCATTGCCTACAGCCGGCCGTTATGCAGGGTTCACTTTTTCTTTTAACAATACTGGATTTGTTGGTGCCGGAGCTAGTAGCAATGTACCAACAGCTAACCTTAACAATGACCTTTGGGAGTTAAGCTGGGCTCCTGCCAATAACATCACCGGAAAATTATTTATGGATTTTAACAACAACACCGTTCAGGACAGTGGTGAAACTGCAATTGCCAATAGAATTGTATCAGAAGCAGGAACAGGACGTATTGCCTTTACAAGAACAGACGGCTCCTATGATCTTACTGTACTTGACTCCGGAAGTTTCACAGTCACCACCGACTCTTTTGGTTTTTTTCAGCCAACTCCTACAACACTTACAGCTTCTTTCAGCGGTATTAATCTTGTAGATTCATTAAACGATTTTGCATTCCAAGCGGCTAGTCCTTTTAACGATCTATGTATTTCTATTTCTCCGCTAGGAGCATTTCGTCCTGGCTTTAACGGATCGTTTCTGCTTCACTATGAAAACGCAGGAACAACACCTTTGCTTCCTACCATTTCATTTTACCTTGACCCTAACGTAACCTATATAAGTTCATCTGTAGTACCATCTGCTGTTCCTATCGATTCGGTTATTTGGCAATTGCCTATGCTGAACCCAATGCAACAGAGTGATATAATTGTAACCGTAAACGTTAACAGCACTACGTCAATAGGTACTGAGCTGGATGCCGTTGCCATCATTAACCCGATTGATGATGATCTTAATCCTTACTGCAATTATGCTTCGTGGAAAGTAACCGTTACCGGCTCGTTCGACCCCAACGACATTGCTGTTAACAAAAACAATTTATTAACCAATGAATTTCCCAACCCTCCATTTCTTGAATATATGATTCGTTTTCAGAATACCGGAAACGACACTGCATTTACTGTAGATGTAATCAATACCTTGCCTCAAGAATTAGATGTGAACTCATTTGAGTTTATTTCTTCATCGCACCCTGTAGTTATCCGCTACATTCCAGAGTATAGTTCACTTGGATTTAGGTTTAATAACATTTTGTTGGCAGACAGCAGCACCAACGAGGCGTTGAGTCAAGGCTATATTCATTACAGAATTAAACCTGTTTCATCTTTAATTTTAGGAGATGTAATACCTAACAGCGCTGGAATTTATTTTGATTTTAACGCTCCTGTGCTAACCAACACGGCTATTACAACAATAGTTAATCCTACTTCGGTAAATAATGTGATGCACGCTACAACAAATTTAATTATTTATCCCAATCCTACACATGCTAAATTGTTTGTTTTGTTAAAAGCAGCTAGTAAAACAAAGGGCAGTATGCAACTGGCAGACGTTACAGGAAGAAACGTGATATCGGAAGATCACCTTTGGGAAGCTGGACAAAACAAGGTGGGCATAAACACATCTGAATTAAAAGCAGGTGTTTATTTTTTAACTGTAAACCTTGGCGCTAAAAAAGAGGTAGTAAAAGTGTTAGTCCGCTAACAAAAACATTCGGCTAAAAAAAGCGGCTGAGATTCCCTGCCGCTTTTTTTTTATAAAGTCATTAGGTAAAGTGCAGTTCATATCAGGGTCGATTATGATTGTTTCTCACAGACACCTTTCTATACAACAAATACAATATTTTTCTAGCAACCTATAAAAACACTATATTTGATGTATCCCCTTTCAAAACACCTTAAATTACAGTGATTAGCAACGGCATTCACTCATCTAAGCGTTTAATAAAAGTGATTTTAAAAATCAATCATATGAAAAACAAGATTAACATAAATGGAAACATTGCATTAGTTTTCGTTGTCGGTTTATCAATGCTAACTCCATTCAGGACCTACGCTCAAAACAACACAACACCCTGTACCATCCAATTAGGCGGCTCGTTTTTTCGGAACATGCAACACCTTATTTTATATCGAGGTGGTGACGTTTTAAGCATTCAATCTACTGTTAAAGATGTAACGGCCAGCATGAGTTTTCATGAGCAAAACGGCACATTGCTGGGCGAAGTAAAAAACGGGTTACTTACTGATCCGGACAATAAAAACATAACAATTATTAAAACTCAAAGCGAGTTTTCTGTTATTAAAACGAAAAC